>DASUUK010000041.1 GCA_036374135.1 Euzebyales bacterium | reverse complement strand
CCGGGCGAGAACCGTGTCCTGCTCTACAACTCGTCGTATCCGCTGCGGCCCGGACCGACCTGTGGCCAGCCGGCGGACGGTGAGCCGATCCACCACGACCGCGACCCTGTTCACGGTGTCATCCAGGTCAGCGAGGTGTCGTGGGACGCCGGCGATCCGCTGGGCGGGGTGACCGCGCAGGAGATCGCCGAGCCGCCGCTGACCTATCCGGGCGATCCTGACAATGTCTTCGACCCTGCAGAGCACGGTCTCGACGTCTTCGACCCCCTCCGCGCGTGCCACGACATCGGCGTGCACCTGGGCGTCGGCCTTGCAGCGGGTGCCTGTGCGGAGCAGATGCAGGTCTGGCGCATAGGTGCCGATGGGCTCCCGGACACGGCGAACCCGGTCTGGGTCTTCGACGATTCCGTCGACACGAATGGCGCCACCGGCGACCCCGACGACACCGAGATCGCGGTTGACTTCTGGCACACCGCCAGGTTCACGTGGGACGGCAGGTACGTGCAGGGCGACGACGAGTCGTTCGGCAGCGGCTGTCCGCCGACGACCGCCATCGGGTTCGACGCGACCGAGCCGAACAGCGACACCGGCCGAACCCACTTCGTGCGGGTCTCCGACGGTCAGCGGATGAGCACGTTCATGATCCCGCGGGAGGGCGCGGGCTCGTACTGCTCGATGCACCAGGGCAACTTCATCCCCACGCCCGGTCGGTACCTGTCGGTCAACGCCTGGTACGCAGGCGGCGTCGACATCGTCGACTTCACGTCCGTGCGCAACCCTCGCGAGATCGCGTACTTCGATCATGGTCCAGCCGGCGGTGAGGGTGACTCGAACAACTGGTCGCACTACTGGTACGAGCAGAATCCGAAGCCGGGTGACCCCGTGACCACCTACGGCCAGGACATCTCTCGCGGCTTCCAGGTCTTCGAGGCGACCGTGGGCCGCGGCAAGCGGTTCGGGATCGGGCACATGAACCCGCAGACGATCGAAGCGACGATCCCATAGCGCAACCGCCAGATGGCGGCGGTGCGCTTCAGCGAGCCGATCCGATCCGATCCGACCCGGGCCCGGTGTACGGCACGCCGGGCTCGGGCCCGGACGGGATCCTCCCACGCACGACCGTGATCCACGGCCGTCCCGCGTGATCCGAAGAGGAGCGTAGATCAAGCGATTGCACACGAAATGGGCCGTATTGCTCGCGGTCGTCTCATTACTGGGCGCGGCGGTACCAGCCGCTGCGGAACACGACACATTCCCGAGCACGAAGAACATCCACGCGCTCGGCCACAGTCCACAGCCAGCGACCTTCGCGGTGCCCGACGGCGAGCGGGTCATCAGCTCCGACCTCGCCTTCCAGGGCAAATTGGCATGCCAGGGCAACTACAACGGCTTCCGGGTCATCGACGTCTCCTCGCCGGGGAACCCGAAGCTCATCTCGCACCCGAAGTGCAACGGCGACCAGGGCGACATCGTCGTCTACGAGGACATCCTCGTGCGGTCGTGGAACACCAAGCGCGCCGAGCCCCGCGAGTGTGGTGACACCATGGTCCCGGCCGGCTTCGAGGGCGTCCACGTCTGGGACATTTCAGACCCGGTGGATCCCGAGTTGCTCGGCGCCCTCGAACTGCCCTGCGGGTCGCACACGGCGACGTCGCTGGCGTCGATGACGGTGACCTGATCGTCTACAGCAACAACTCGAGTGCGAGTGGTTGCACCGGCGGCCCGGACGCAGGAGACTTCATGGACGTGATCGCCGACGGCGGAACGCCCCCATCCGCCGCGGACGGGGGCGCTCGACGACGATCAGCAGTCCGATCGCATGCGCTATGGCAGCGAGAACTCCTGCGTCTGCGGGTTCAGATGGTCGAGCTTGATCGCTTTCGCCAGTGCCCTGTCGCTCACGCGGAAGACGTTCAGGCCCTCAGTGATGCTGCTCTCGTAGATGCGGCCGTTGTACCAGTACGAAGACCAGGCACCGCCGAGATCTTCAGGGTCCAACGGCAGCGGGTCCGACCACGCGATCGTCTCGGCGTTCGCCGGATCGGTGAAGTCCACCACCCACGTGCCGGCCTGGTAGTTACCCATCACGGCGATGTAGCTGCCGTCACGGGTCGGCACGATGTTGTAGTTGTGGATGGTGCAGTTCTCCACCTCTTCCTGCGGTCGGGGAAGGACCCATTGGCCCAACTTCTCGCCCGTCTGCGCGTCGTAGAAGAACAGGCTCTTCTTGATGTCGGGATCGTCGGCCTCACACTCACCGGCCGCTCCGCCACCCGGCTCCCAGCCGAGGACGAGCACCTCACCGTCCCACGTGAACGCGGCTGAGTGCCAGTTGCCGCCGACACCGACCTGGTTGCCCTGGTCGTCCGACTCCATGATGTTGTAGAGGAAGACGGGCTCGGTCAGACTGCCACCGGGGAACTGGTTGTCGCCGATGTCGAAGACGTTCGCCGCATCTCCGCTCGCGCAGCCGAGCAGGTTCACGTCGCCAAGGATGACGGCGGCGTCGTGGCAGCGCGTGGCGTCCACGAGGTCGATCTGTCCAATGATCGCAGCCTCATCCGGGTCGTCGAACGGAACCTCGACGATTTCCATCCACGGACAGTCGGAGCCCGAGCCATTGTTGTAGATCAGCAGGCGGTCATTGTCGGGATCGGGCACACCTGTCGCGGTGTGTGAACCGCACTCCGTCTCGATCGATGCGACGAGCACCGGGTCGGTCAGGTCGCTGATGTCGAAGACGTGCAGCCCCTCGAAGCCCTCCGGCACCGGCTGACCGTCGCACTCGACGCCCGCCGGGGCAGGCGAGTTCCACGACCGCACCAGGATGTCTTCCCATACGACGATGTCACCCTGGTTGCCCTCGCAGCGCTGGTGGACGATCTCCTTGGGGTTGCCCGGAGCCTTGATGTCGATGATCCGGAAGCCGTCGTAGTTGCCGTGGAACGCGTAGTTGCCCCAGAACGCGATGTCCGAGTTGATCTCGAACGGCGTTTCAGGGGTCACGTTGAAGAAGCTCGCAGGGTTCGCGCTGTGCCCCTGAGCGTGGATGTTGTTCGTGTGCGGCCGGTCGCCGTGGTCGGCGGCAGCCGGCAGCGCAGCGAGCATGAGGATCAGCAGTGCCAATAGGATTGACCATCGACCTGTTCTCCACATGGTGTTGCCTCCTTCGTGGCGGGTGGAACGTGGAGGTGCGTCGGAGATTCGGGCGGTTGACAAGGGCGCTCCCGCCGGCGGGCTCCGGCTACGTCGATCAGATCTGCGCACGCGCGGAACGGGGCCACGACCTGGTGGTCGTGACCCCGTCATGGTCGGCCGCGAGCTAGTTCAGCCGCCCCTTGCCCGTCAGCTTGAAGACGTAGAGGCCGCCGTTGCGGTCCGAGCCGAAGACCCACGGCTCGTTCTCGATCTTGTACACGCCCCAGAAGTCGTGGGGGTTGCCGCCGTTGGCTGCGATGAACTCCTCGGAGTTGTCGAAGAAGCGGGCCACCTCGACGGGGTTGTACGGGTCGGTCACGTCGAGCACGACCATCCCGTCCCAGTACCACGAGATGTACGCGTAGGTCTTGCTGCCCCTGGACTCGACCTGCACGTTGTGCACCGAGTACGTGCCTGCCGGGTCACAGCCCTCGATCGGCTCGCTGGCCGCCGAGCACTCGGTGTAGAAGGTCGATGCCAGCACGGGGTCCTCCGGGTCGGAGTAGTCCCAGATGCGGACGCCGCCCCACGGGGTGCCCTCGAGGTTGTTCGCGATGATCACCGCGCTCGCCCCGAGGCTCGCGGCCGCGTTCGCCTTCTCCTCGAACTCGCAGTCACCGCGACGCACGACGGCGATGTCGCCCTCGTCGAAGGCCTCGGTGTTCAGCAGCTCGTCGCCCTCGGACACGGTGCACGCGCGCCCAATCCAGACGAACTCGCCGCTGACGGTGCCGGTGTCCTCAAACGACGGCGAGTCCTCCGGCGTGGACAGCTCGACCGCGTCGAAGGTCGGTCCCCCGTCGACGACGACCGTGTCACCGTCGGTGGACCCGGTCAGCCCCGTCTGGTTCTGCTCGAAGAAGTCGCCGTCGTTCGTCGCGAGCGCCGTCGCCGGGATCGTGGGATCGCCGGGCGTGTCCGTCCCGTCCAGGGTCAGGTTCTGGGGTGGGGAAACACCCTCCCACGCATCGAAGTCCTCCTCGGTCTCGACGACGATCGAGCCGTCCTCGCTCGGCCACGCCGCGTGGCTGTTGAGCTCACCGTCGAGCGAGCCCTCCTCGAGGTTGATCGCCTGCGAGACGAACACCGGGTTCGCCGGGTCACTGATGTCGAGCAGGATCAGGCCGGCGTCCCAGTTGGACAGGTACGCGCGCGTGCCGTCCTCGTTGATGGTGAGGTCGTGCAGGAACCGGTTCTGTGACGAGCCGGGGCCGTCGAGCAGCCACAGCGCGGCGTCGAGTACCCGGTCGACCTGGTCGGGATCGGACAGATCCGTGAGATCACCGACTCCTGGGTCGAAGACCTCCTCCGCACCCCACGCCGTGACCAGCGTCGGGCTGGTCGGGTCCGTGATCTCGTAGATCTGGAACGTGTCGAAGGCGGTCTCTGCCACCACGGCGACGTAGTCACGATCGCCCTGGCTGAACAGGAAGAGGTTGTGGACACCGACATCGGTGATGCCGCCGAACAGGAAGTCGGAGATCGGGTTCAGCTCGTCGATCTGCACCGAAGCGAGGTGCACGGGGTTCGTCGGATCGCTGACGTCGTAGATCTCGAAGCCACCCTTGCCGCCACCGCACGCCTCGTTGGAGTGCACGAGGATGTCGGTGCCGTCGCTGGCCGTGTACACCTTGACGTCGTTGGTCCGACTGCCCTCGACCGACGGCAGGTTGCCGACGTAGCGGGGCTTGTTCGGGTTGCGGATGTCGAAGATGGCGATGCCGGGCTCTTCGACGCCGTCGACCAGGTCGACCTCGCCGACGCCTTCGACGTAGTTCTCGCCCGTGCCGCACGGCTCGTTGAACGTGCCGATGTAGGCGTAGTTGCCGAGCGCCCAGACGTCGGTCGTGGCGTTCTCGACCAGCCGCTCGCCGCGCCCGGCGAGGGCCATGTCCTTGATCTTCTTACCCGTCGGCCCCTCACTGATGATCCCGGCCGTGGCGGCATCGTGATCCTCGAGGTGGTCCGACGCGTCGCGCTCGTCGAGGCTTCCGTCCCGGAGGTCGTGCTGATGATCGTCGTCGTGGTCCGGATCGCCGGTGAGCTCGGGATGGGCCACCGCTGCGGTGGGCAGCAGCATCAGCAGCACGGACAGCAGCGCCAGCACGATGGAGCGCGGACGCCGGAAGGATTGTGGTGACATCGCGGGCTTGCCCCCTTGTGCGGTGCGTCAGGGATTGTCCGTCGCCCCGCACGATCAGTTGTAGTACTCGCTGCTGTCGGACGGTAGCCTCACGTCACGACCAAGTAAAGGGCGGATCGTGGGTCCTCCGCAGGCCCGTTATGGCCGGGTGCCGCTCGCAGATCCGCGCCTGATGTCATACGCTCTCGGCATGGAAGACGACGCCGTGCAGGGCGCACCGCGACGGCTCGGGCCCCGCGAGACGACAACGATGCGGATCCTCTGGCGCGAGCCGGCACGGTTCCTGAGCGTGCGCCAGGTCGCCGAGGCGCTCGACGCGGGGCTCGCGTACACGACCGTCATGACGTTGCTGTCACGGCTGCACGAGAAGGGCTTCCTGGAACGCCGCCTCGCCGGGCGCGCGTGGACGTACCGGCCCGCGGTCTCCGAGGGCGTGCATGCCGCGCGGACGATGAGCGCCGCGTTGCACGACAGCGACGATCACGCCGACGTGCTGTTCCACTTCGTCGAACAGCTGACCGCCGATGAGGTGCGGGAGCTACGCCGTCGACTGGAGGACGACGAACGGCGATGACCGTTGCGCTGGCGCTCATGGTGCTCGGGATGTCCGCGCCGTACCTGTTGCGCCGGTTCGGCGGCCGGACTCCGGCCGCTGCCATCGTGGCAGGGCACGTCGCGTCGCCCGTGCTGGTCTGGCTCTGCGTCGTCTCCGTGACCGTCGACGCGGTGGGGGCGGCACACCGCCCGGCGGCGTGGGCGGAGCTCGTCCCTGGTGTCGCCGGAGGCTACGGACCGCCGGCCGGCTACGCCATGACCGCAGTGCTGCTGCTGATGATCGGGCGATCGGCATCGGCGTGGTACCGGACGGCCGCAACGGTCCGCGCCGCCCGCCAGCGGTACCTGGCGATGTCATCCGTGGCCGCGCCCGGCGTCGCGTTCGCCCCGATCGGGTCGGTCGCCTGCACGGTCGGTCTGTTCCGCCCCATGGTGTTCGTCAATCCGGAGCGGTACACACGACTCGCCCCTGACGAGCAGGCCGCCGTCCTCGCGCACGAACGTGGACACGTCCGTGGTCGCCACGGGCTCATCGATCTGCTGATGCGCACCGTGACGGCAGGACTCCGACCGCTGCCGGGGGCGGATCTGGGCCGCAGGGAGGTTCGCCGGCACCTCGAGGCGCTCGCCGACGATCGTGCCTCGGGTCTCACGAGCCGCCGGACGGTCGCGACGGCGATCGTGGCGGCCGCGGCCTCCCCGCCGTCGGGCGCGTTGGGCGCGGCCGGATGGTCGACGTGGCGGGTGGAAAGGTTGCTCGCACCTTCTCCGGTGCCACGGCCCCTGCTGCTGCCCGTCGTTGGTCTGGTCGCACTGTCGCTGGTCGCCCTCGTGCAGACGGTTGGTCACCTCGTCAAGGGCGCGCATCTGTTCCCGGTGGCCTTCCCGGTGCTGTAGCACGATCTCGACGCCGCCGGGTACGCCGGATCGTCAAGACCTCACCCGTACTGGAACGTCAGCCGCGTGGCGCGCCCGTCCTCGTACGTGATGATGCAGCGGTCGCCGTCGTCGGTCAGCCTGTACACCGCCTCCTGGCCCTCCGTCTCGCTCGGCGCGCCCAGAACCTCCTCGACCTCGCCCCGCCGCGTGCCGACACCGATCGGCAGCGTGGTCGCGTAGGCGTCGCTGGTGATGACGAGGTCGGAGATGAACCGTCGTCGAGGCTCGTTCAGCTCGCGCACGACGACTTCGAGACCGTCGTAGCGCAGGGTCTTCACCCGGCCAGGACGCTGATGCTCCGGTGGTCGGCGCGACGTGAACTCGGCCGGCTCACCGAGCGTCTCGATGACATCGCCGCTGTCCGTGCCGGGGATCGCGATCGAGTCGGGGTCCAGCAGCGGCCGCAGCGAGATCCTGTCATCGCCGACCTGGTCGAGCTCGGTCGGCGTGAGCTCAGCGCAGCCGGTGAGCCCGAGCATGGCCACGACCATCGCCACGACCATCGCCACGACGGCGACGGCCCGCCTGCCGCGCGTCACGTTCTGGTGCATCGGTCGCTGTCGACTCCATCGTGGACCGTCGGCTGTGCGTTGCTCGCCGTGGTCGCCACGGCTGTCCCGCTAGTACGGACGTCGCCATCGTTCGTTGACGTCGTCGCCCGCAGGCGTTGGAAGAACCCGATCGCCTGATCCGTACCCGCGCGCCCATCGTCAGACGCGCATCAATGGTAGCGACCGACCGTGCGCGCCTCCGCGCGGTCACTGCGACGCGCCTGGGCGCCTGCACCCTGGTAGCGGGTCGCCCGCTCCGGAGACGCGCTGGCCGAACCGGTAGGGTGCAAGGAGGGGGACAGCGTCCGCGCACCTGCACAATCGGCGGAGAGGGGTCTGAGACAGCCGTGGGCAGGACCACGCAGCGACCATTCCGACACGACGCACTGCTCTACGACGGCGCGGTGGCGTTCGACGACGCGGTGTCGCCGTTCCTGACCGATGCCGTCGCGCTCGGCGAGCCGGTGCTCGTCGTCGCGGCAGCGGACAGGATCGAGCGTCTGCGGTCCTGGGCGGACCACGACCTGGTCACGCTTGCCGACAGGGCGCAGGTCGGGCGCAACCCGTCCCGGATCATTCCGGCCTGGCACGCGCTGGTCGACGCCCACCCCGGGCGCGCGGTCCGCGGGGTCGGCGAGCCGATCTCGGCGGTGCGCGCGGACGGCGCCGATCTCGTCGAGCATCAGCACGCGGAGGCGCTGCTGAACGTCGCGTTCGCCGAGGCCGACGGCTTCTGGCTGCGCTGCCCGTACGACGTGAGCGACCTGTCGACGGCGATCATCGACGAGGCGGAGCGCAGCCATCCCATCGTCGTCGATGGGCGGCACGAGCGCGCGAGCCAGACGTACCCGGGCGTGGACGCGATCCGCCCGGTGCTCGACGAGCCGCTGCCCGAGCCACCGCGGACGGCGGTCGGACACGTCCTGCGACCCGGCCGGCTCGCGCAACTGCGCGCGTTCGTGCGCGCAGAGGCCAGGTCGGCGGGTCTGGCGCCGGAACGGGTTGACGACCTCGTGCTGGCCGCCAACGAGGTCGCCAGCAACAGCCTCATGTACGCCGGTGGTGGCGCCGACGTGCGCATGTGGGTGACCGCCGAAGGGGTCGTGTGCGACATCCGCGACGGTGGGTCGATCACCGATCCGCTGATGGGAAGGATGGCACCGGGTGCCGACGAGCACGACGCGCGCGGGCTGTGGATCGTCAACGAGGTGTGCGATCTCGCGCAGGTGCGGTCGTCGACGGCCGGCAGCGTGGTCCGTCTCCACGTGCGTCACTGACCACGGTTCGGGGGGTTCACCGCTCGGCGCCGATGACGCTGTCGTCGGGCGGATCGGCGTCCAGCTTCGCGACGTCCCCCGCGCGGCGTCGAAGCGTCGCGCGCTGGTTGATGTAGCCCTTGTCGGTGATCTCGCCGGCGTCGAACGAGGGCGGGTCCGTCAGCACGACCAGTCCGTGGACGATCGTCGATGAGCCGCGTTGCCGCGCGTTGTAGGCGGCCAACCGTTCCCGCAGCGCATCACGGACCGCGGGGTCGTCCGCCAACGGGCGGGAATCGTCGTGGCCCGCGCCGACCGTGCGCGCGAGTTCGGCGTCGTGGAGCCACACGAGCGCGCCGACGTGGTCGCGGTCGTGGCCCGTGATGACGGCGTCGGTCACCAGCGGTGACAGCGCGGCGATCAGGTCGACCCGTAGCTTTCCGACGGGAACCTTCGTGCCCGTCGACAGCTTGAAGTCCTCGGCGACCCTGCCGTCGAACAGCAGTCCTGCGGACGGATCGTCAGGGTCGGCCAACCGCACTGCGTCACCGATCCGGTAGAACCCGTCGTGATCGAACGCCTCCGCGGTGAGCTCCGGTCGACGGTGGTAGCCGGGGGTCACGTTCGGGCCCCGCACGCGTACCTCGAGGGTGTCGCCGGCGTCGACGAGCTTGAGCTCGACCCCCGGCACCGGCACACCGAGGTTGCCGGCCCGCTCGAGCGGGAAGTGCGCCGACGTGGCCATCGGCGCGGTCTCCGTGGCGCCCCACGCGGAGGTCATCACGACCGGATGGTCGGCGAACCGGTCGATCAGGCGCTGCAGGCGGTCCCACAGGTCCTGGGGGAGCGCAGCGGCCGCGTAGAAGATGACCTGCAGCCGCTCGAAGAAGCCGGCCGCGAGCCCGTCGTCGGACTCGAGGAACGGCAGCAGGGCGCCGTAGCCGGCCGGCACGTTGAGCGCGATCGTAGGGTGGACGCTCCGCAGGTTGCGCACCGTGCGGCCGATCCGATCCGGTGTGGGGCGACCGTCGTCGATGTACAGCGACCCGCCGAAGCGCAGCACCATGTTGGTGTCGTGGTTGCCGCCGAACGTGTGGTTCCACGGCATCCAGTCGAGCAGCACCGGCGGCGTGTCCTCCAGGAACGGCCACACCTGGCGCAGCTGCTGCATGTTGGCGCACAGCATGCGGTGGGTGTTGACCACGCCCTTGGGCCGCCCGGTCGACCCGGACGTGTACAGGATCTTGGCGACGGTGTCAGGTCCGACGGACGCGGCCGCCCGGCCCACGTCGTCGGTCACGGTGGTCGCCGCAAGCGTGCGGAACGCCGTGGTCGTCAGTCCCTCGGGTTCCCCGGCGCCCACCACCAGCTCGGCGCCGCCGTCGGACACCGCGCTCAGCGCGTCGGCGAAGGCGGCGCCGTCCTCGGCGAACACCAGACCGGGGGTCACCTCGTCGTGTATGGCCCGGACCTTGACGTGGTCGTCCGACAGCAGGCTGTAGGCGACGGAGACGGGCACCACGGGGACACCGACGAGCTGGCACGCCAGCGACAGCACGCCGTGGTCCAGACTCGCCCCCGACAGGATCATCACCGGCCGTTCGGGGCCGAGACCCCGGTCGAGCAGCGCCTGCGAGACGGCGCACGCCCGCGTGTGCGCCACGCGGAACGACAGCTGCGCCCATCCGTCGCCGGACAGGTCCCGCTGCGCGAGGAACACGCGGTCAGGGTCGTTCGTTGCGCGGGCGGTCAGCCACTCGCCGACATTGGTCGCGTACCGCCCCAGCTCGAGCTCGGACCGCAGCACGATGTCGCCCTCGGAGGTGATCCGCCGCTCGACGCGCGGCGCGGGCATCCCCAGCGCCGCGTGCGGGGTCACTTCTCCACGCATTGCGCTCAATTGTTCCCCAGATCGCCTCGACGCACCGCGCTGGCCGGACTACCCTGACGCCGGCACGTCGACACTGCTCGGTCTCGCGCGCTGTTGCTGGACCCGCCCGGCGTCCTGCTGCTCGACGAGCCGACCAACAACCTCGATGCCGGAGGCCGCGCGGATCTGTACGCAGCGCTGGTCGACTTCCCCGGCGTCCTGCTGGTCGTCAGCCACGATCGCACGCTGCTCGAACGCGTCGATGCCATCGTCGAGCTGCGTGACGGTGCAACGCGGGTGTTCGGCGGCGCGTGGTCGGTGTACGACCAGACGGTCGCCGCGGAGCAGGAGACGGCGGCCGCACGGGCAGTGGTCATCGGTGTGCTGCGGCGGGTCACCGGTCTGCGCCCACCCGACCCCAACTTCCTCGACGAGATGGTCCACGGTCGGACGCCGCTGCGCCACGCACTCGGCCGACCGGCATCGGGCTGGTCCGCCTGATCGGTGGCGCCAGCATCGGGCCGGGGGGTGCCGACGGCGACGCTGGGCGCCGGCTTCGGGACGGCGATCGCCGAGTGTGACCGGTCCGCCGACGACGACACCGTGGCCGACCTGTCGTTCGCCGGCATCTCAGGCGTGTTCCGCGCACTGCTGACGTTCCCCTTCGCCGGCCCGGTCATCGCGATGGAACTGCAGCGTTCGGAGCGCTTTGACTCGTACGTCTCCGGGGCCACGGTGTATCGCGACGTGAGAGGAGCGACGATGGACTGATGACCACCCAGCGTCCCTACCGCGACGACGACCTGCGAGACCTGTACGACGGGTTCGCGTCGTCCTACCGCTGGTCGTCCCTGGTCAACGACACACTGTTCGGCGTCGCCGGGCTGCGTCGCTGGGTGATGCGGCACGCTGTCGGCGACGTGCTCGACGTCGCGTGTGGCACCGGCGAGAACTTCCCCCACCTGCGCGGGGTCGATCGGGTCACCGCGGTCGACCTCAGCCCGCGCATGCTCGACCAGGCGCGCCGGCGCGCGGACCGCCTAGGCCTCGACGTGGACCTGCGGCAGATGTCGGCACAGCACCTGACGTTCCCGGACGGCGCGTTCGACACGGTGACGACCGCGATGTCGACATGCACGTTCCCCGACCCGGTCGCGGCGCTGTGCGAGATGGCCCGGGTCGTGCGGCCGACGGGGCGCATCCTTCTCGTCGAGCACGGACGCAGCCGCATCGGTGCTGTCGCCCGCGCTCAGGACCGGCGGGCCGAGGCCCACTACCGGCCTGCGGGCTGCCGCTGGAACACCGACGTGGCCGCGTTGTTCGACGAGGCCGGCCTGGTCGTGGACGCCACCCGCACACGCACCCTCGGGATCTTCACGGCGGCTGTCGCGCGGCCGTGAGCCGCTGACCGCAGGCGGCCTCGTCTCCGGCCCCGTTCGGTCACGGCATCATCGGGGTTCCATGGCACATCGAGAGCCCGGCCGGCCGTGATGAGGCGGTACCGGTCGTCCGACGAGGACAGCGCGCGGTGGGACGGGTTCGCGTTCCGCGACGGCGACGTCGTGGTCAGCACGCGATCCAAGCACGGCACCACATGGGTGCAGCACATCCTGCTGCTGTTCATCCACGGCGACCCCCGGCGAACGCTGCCGCTGGTGGAGCTGTCGCCGTGGCTCGACCATCTCGTGGAGCCACGTTCGGCGGTCGTCGCGCGCCTGGACGCGCAGGATCACCGGAGAGTGATCAAGACGCACACGCCGCTGGACGGCGTACCGCTCGACCCGCGCGCCACGTACGTCGTCGTGGCCCGCCATCCGCTCGACGCGGCCGTGTCGCTGTACCACCACCGGCGGAACCTCGACCGCGACCGCGTGGGCGAGCTGACCGGCGCTCCTCGACGTCCGGCACGCCGAGAGCGGCCGCTGGCCGACTGGTTGCGGGCGTGGATCGCCTGGGACGGCGACGCAGCGGACGCGCTGGACTCGCTGCCGGGCGTGCTGCACCACCTGTCGGACGCGTGGCGCCGCCGCCACGACGACAACGTGGTGCTGGTCCACTACGCGGACCTGCTGGCCGACCTCGACCAGGGGATGCGCCGGCTCGCCGGCGCGATCGGCGTCGACGTGCCGCAGCGCCGTCGGGAAAATCTGATCGGCGCGGCCACGCTACCCGCGATGCGTGCGCGGGCCACCCAGCTGGCACCGGGGCCGGCCGGCATCCTCCGCGATCCCGCCGCCTTCTTCCGCGTCGGCGGGACCGGCGAGGGAGCCGCGCTGTTGACGCCGGACGAGCTCGACGCCTATCACGCGCGTGCCGCGAGGCTGGCCCCACCCGACCTGCTCACCTGGCTGCACCGCTGACCTGCCGATCGACGGGATCGCACCGCGCCCCCTCAGTCCTTTCGGAGGCCGGTAATCCAGTCGTCGAGCTCGGTGAGCGGTGCGGCACACAGCGCATACCAGCGCCGGCGACCCTCCTGGCGGACGGACACGACGGCCGTCTCGCGCAGGACGCGCAGGTGCTCGGACACGGTCGGCTGATCCATCTGCAACTCGAAGACCAGTTCCCCGACCGATCGTTCGCGGTCGCTCACGAGCTCCATGATCCGACGGCGGGTCGGATCACTAATGACCTTGAAGACCGTCGTGGGCCCCCCGACGGCGCGCCCGTCCGGGCGGCGGTGGCGGGGGACGCGGTGGCGTCGTGGCGACAACACATGCCTCCCGTGGCCTACGTCGGGGCGGCAAGGCTAGCGCACGGCGGCCGAGCGTCGCGCCGTTGACGCGAGACGCGGTCCTGCGTCCGGCTCACCCGCCCAACGGCGTGAGGCCGACCTCCTCGAGACCGGCGAGGATGGCGGCCTCGTCGTTGTCGGAGGTGTCGCCGCTGGCGCCGACGGCGCCCACGACGGCGCCGTCGTCATCGACGACGAGCACGCCACCCGGCACGGGCACCATCGCCCCGCCCACCGCGGCGTTGGCCGCGGCGATGAAGTACGGCCGGTCGACGGCCATGTCGTTGAGCTGCCGGGAGTTGACGCCCATCGCGATCGCGCCGTGCGCCTTGCCGTGGGCGATCTGGAAGCGGTGGGTCGACGACCCGTCCTCCCGCTCGAACGCCACCAGGTGCCCGCCCGCGTCGAGCACCGCGACCGACAGCGGCTTCAGCCCCCGGGCGCGGCCGGCGGCACGGGTCGCCGCGATGATGGCGCGGGCGGTGTCCAGGGTCAGGGTCATGACGTGTGCCTATCACTGTCGCTACTTGAGGCACGGGATGTGTGCCTACCGCTGTCGCTACATGACATCATCCTCGGCCTCGGGGGCGGGGGCGGGGGCGTCCGGAAGGACGGGGAAGCCGTGCAGCTTGGCCTCCTCCCGGCGCCGGTGCAGGATCGGCTCGGTGTAGCCGGACGGCTGCTCGATGCCCTTGAGGATCAGCTCACGCGCCGCGGTGAACGCCGGCCCGTCGAAGTCCGGCGCCATCGGCGTGTACAACGGATCGCCCGCGTTCTGCTCGTCGACCTTCTCGGCCATGCGGCGCAACGCGGCGTCGACCTGCTCGGTTGTCACGACGCCGTGGTGCAACCAGTTGGCGACGTGCTGCGACGAGATGCGGCACGTCGCGCGGTCCTCCATCTTGCCGACGTCGTTGATGTCGGGGACCGTCGAGCAGCCGACACCCTGCTGGACCCACCGCACGACGTAGCCGAGGATGCCCTGGCAGTTGTTGTCGAGCTCGTCGCGGATCTCGCCGTCGCTCCAGTCCGGCTCCGCCAGCGGGATGGTCAGCAGGTCGTCCAGCGGAGCGAGCTCGCGGTCGGCCAATTCGCCCTGCCTCGCGAACACATCGACCCGGTGGTAGTGCGTCGCGTGCAGGGTGGCTGCGGTGGGCGACGGTACCCACGCGGTGTTGGCGCCGGCCTGCGGATGGCCGATCTTCTGCTCGAGCATGGCGGCCATCCTGTTCGGCTCCGCCCACATGCCCTTGCCGATCTGCGCCCGGCCCTGCAACCCGCACGCCAGACCGATGTCGACGTTGCGGTCCTCGTACGCCAGCATCCACGGCTGCGACTTCATCTCGGCCTTGCGCACCATCGGGCCCGCCTCCATGGAGGTATGCAGCTCGTCACCGGTGCGGTCCAGGAACCCCGTGTTGATGAAGGCGACGCGGTGCCTGGCGGCGCGGATGCACTCCATGAGGTTGGCGCTGGTGCGGCGCTCCTCGTCCATCACCCCGATCTTGACGGTGTTCGGATCGAGGCCGAGCACCTGCTCGACGCGGGTTGAGATCTCGTCGGTGAACGTGACCTCCGCGGGTCCGTGCATCTTGGGCTTCACGACGTAGACCGAGCCGGCGGGGGAGTTGCGGTCGGCCACGGGCCGGTCGCGGTCGGCCATCGCGCACAGCACGGTCACCATCGCGTCCAGCAGGCCTTCGAACACGGGCTCGCCCTCCGCGTCGAGCACGGCGGGGGTCGTCATGAGGTGGCCGACGTTGCGGATCAGCATCAACGAGCGTGCGCGGACCACCACGTCCGACCCGTCGGGCCCGGTCAGCGTCCGGTTGTCGTTGAGCGTGCGGATGAACGACTCGTCGCCCTTGGTCACGCGCGCCTTGAGTTGGCCCGTGATCAGCCCCAGCCAGTGGCGGTAGGCCATCGCCTTGTCGATGGCGTCGACCGCGGCGATCGAGTCTTCGCAGTCGACGATCGTGGTGACCGCGGCCTCGATGACGACGTCGGCCACGCCCGCCCGGTCCATGCGGCCGATCCGGTCTTCGGGATCGATGCGCAGCTCGATGCCGAGCCCGTGGTTGCGCAGCAGCACCGACGACGGCGTGTCCGCGGCGCCGCCGTACGCGGAGAACTGCCCGGGATCGGCGAGATCCACCTCGGTCGTCGTGTCGCCGTCGACCTGGGCGACCAATGCGCCGTCGGACACGCGGTAGCGGGTCACATCGGCGTGCGACGCGCCGTCCAGCGGCGCGGCGCCATCGAGGAACTCGCGCACCCACGCGATCACACGCTCGCCGCGATCGGTGTCGAACGCTCCCGGGGGCGGTTCGTCGCCCATCGCGTCGGTGCCGTACAACGCGTCGTACAACGATCCCCACCGCGCGTTGACGGCGTTGAGTGCGTATCGCGGGTTGGTGACCGGCACGACCAGCTGCGGACCGGCGATGCTGGCGATCTCCGGGTCGACACCGGACGTGTCCACCGCGAAGTCGTCGCCGCCCTCGACGAGGTACCCGAGGTCGCGCAGCAGCGCCAGGTACTCCTGCTGGTCGAAGGAACCGTCCCGGTGCTCCCGGTGCCAGGTGTCGAGGCGGTCCTGGAGGTCCTCGCGAACCTGGAGCAGCTCACGGTTCCTGGGTGTCAGGTCCGCGATCAGCGACGCGAGGCCGGACCAGAAGGCATCAGCGTCGACGCCCGCGGCGGGGATCGCCTCGGTGCTCAGGAAGTCGTACAACGGCCGGCCGACCTGCAGGCCGGCGACCTCGATCATCTCGGTGGACATGGTGGCTCCCACGTGGAGATCTCTGGTAGGGCTCGGTGGGCAACCATGCCCGGATCGCGCCGAGCGAACCGCATCAGCCGGCACCTCGTGCGCTCGGCGGCCGGCGCATCCGTCGAGGTCGCATCGTGCGACGCTCGTCCAGACCAGCGGATCGGCGGCGGCTCGATCATCGGTCCGGCATCGATCCGAACACCCGGATCGCGATGGCGGCAACACGGGCGACCGTGTCCCCGGCCTCATGCCATGGGAACATCGTAAGTATTGACTTACGGTAAGTTGTGACTTACGTTCCATGCATGACCGGAGATCACTTCGCGGCCCTCGCCGATCCGACCCGTCGGGCGATCTTCGAGATGCTCGCAGTCGGCGGCCCCCGGTCCGTCGGCGAGCTCGCGAACGACCTACCGGTCAGTCGCCCGGCCGTGTCACAGCACCTGAAGGTCCTGGTCAGGACCGGGATGGTCGGTGTGGCCGCGGACGGCACGCGACGCATCTACCGGACAGATCCAGCAGGGCTGGCCGCGCTGCGCTCCTGGATCGATCAGCACTGGGACGGCGTGCTCGACCACTTCGGGCGCGCCGCCCGAATGGAGGCTGCCATGACGACCACCTCCGGCATCGCGCCGGTCACCAAGACACGCACCGTCCCGCTCGACATCACCCGTGCGTTCGATCTCTTCACACATCGGATCGCGGCATGGTGGCCGACCGGCACGCATTCGATCAGTGCCGACACCGGAGACGGTGACGCGGGACGCATCGTTGACATCCGCTTCGACGGTCGTGTGGGCGGCCGGGTGACCGAGGTGCTCGCCGACGGCACCGAGCACAGCTGGGCCGACGTCCTCGCGTGGGATCCACCCAACCGCGTCGTGCTCTCGTGGCATCCCAACCCGTCGCCAGTCGCCGCGTCGCGCCTGGAGGTCCGCTTCTCGGCTGTCGACGGTGGCACCCGCGTCGATCTGCGACACGACGGCTGGGAGGAGCTCGGTGACGTGGCGGCGGACCGCCGTGCCGGGTACGACACCGGGTGGGAGCCGGTGCTCGACCGCTTCGTCGACAGTGCCGCCCAGCCCGCGAACCAGTGACGCGACAGTCGGTATCCTGCGCCGATGGCAACCTTCGTGGCATTCCTGCGGGGCATGAACCTCGGCCAACGGCGGATCACGAACGACGAGCTGTGTGCGTGCTTCGAGCGGATGGGGTTCGCCGGCGCTACCGCGTTCATGGCGAGCGGCAACGTCATCTTCTCAGCTGACACCGCTGACGAGTCAGCCCTTCGCGAGACGATCGAGCGTGGGCTGCGCACCGAACTCGACTACGAGGTGCCGAGCTTCCTGCGAGCCGTCGACGAGATCGAACGCATCGCCGACCATGCGCCGTTCACCGGGCGGGAGCTTGGCGCGACGCAGGGACGCGTACAGGTCGGGTTGCTGCATGCTGCGCCATCCGCTGCTGCGCGTGCAGCGGTGCTCGCCCACGCGACAGCCGACGACCGTCTGACGATCGACGGCCGCGATCTGTACTGGCTGCCGCGTGCGGGGATCTCCACCTCGGACCTCGACCTCACGGCCATCGGTGACGATCTCGGCGGGATCACCGTCCGTACGCACCGGACGATCCAGCGGTTGGGCGCACGCGTGGCGGGCGCCTGACCGTCGTCGCGCTGCTCCTTGATTACCTTACGGCGTATGGCTACAGTGTGCGGCGTAGCCTTACAATGTCAGGCATAGCCGTGACTTATCGGTCGGCAACACGAGCAGCGACGATGCGGGCGGCGGTCCACACCAGGTACGGTCCGCCCGAGGTGGTGCGGGTCACCGACGTCGATGTTCCAGAGCCCGCCGACGGCGAGCTCCTGGTGCGGGTGCACGCGACCACGGTGAACCGCACCGACTGCGGCTACCGCACGCCCACCCCCTGGTTCGCGCGGCTGTTCTTCGGGCTCACGCGCCCGCGGGCCACGACACTCGGCAGTGAGTTCGCCGGTGAGGTGGTCGCGGTCGGCCGCGACGTGACGACATTCGTCGTCGGAGATGCCGTGTTCGGGTACGTCGAGCCGACCTTTGGCGGGCACGCGGAGCTCCTGACCGTGTCGGCGGACGGGATGGTCGCCGCGATGCCGCCCGGGGACGACGTTCGCGCAGATGACGCCCGCGACCGAGGGTGCGCACTATGCGCTGTCGATGATCCGGCGGGCGAAGGTCGCGGCGGGTGACGACGTCTGCGTCTACGGCGCGACCGGCGCCATCGGGTCAGCCGCCGTGCAGCTGCTCAAGGCCCGCGGCGCCGTCGTGACCGCCGTGTGCGCCACCGCCCACGTGGATCTGGTCGAACGCCTCGGCGCCGACCTGGTCATCGACTACACGTCCGAGGACTTCACGGCGGACGTGCAGGCCTACGACGTGGTCATCGACGCGGTGGGCAAGACGTCGTTCGGCCGCTGCCGCCGGATGCTCAAGCCCGACGGGATCTACGTGTCGTCGGAGCTGGGGCCGCTGAGCATGAATCCGTTGCTGGCCCTGCTGACGCCGGCGTTCGGCCGTCGGCGGGTCCAGTTCCCGCTGCCCATGGGCGACCAGGCGATGGTCCGTGGGCTGGGTGACCTCATCGCGTCCGGGGGGTTCACGCCCGTGATCGACCGGCGCTATCCGTTGGACGAGATCGTCGCCGCCTACGGGTACGTCGAGACCGGCCAGAAGGTCGGCAACGTCGTGATCACCGTCACGGAAAGGGCCGACCAGTCCGCGTGACGCCACCGGCCGCGAGCCGGCCGGGCGTCACGCGACGCCGGACCGCGCGCGGATGGCGCGGGGGTCGACACCGTAGGGCAGCTCGAGGCGGTGGCGGCCCAGCAGTTCGACGTCGGCCAGCAGCTCCGGGGTGGCCCCGTCGGCGACCACACGCCCGCCGTCGATGATCACCGAGCGCCCGCACAACTCGAGCGCGAACGGCAGGTCGTGGGTGATCACCAGCTGCGTGATGGCCAGATCACGCAGCACCTCGACCAGCTCGCGACGCCCGGCAGGGTCCAGGCCCGACGTCGGTTCGTCGAGCACCAGCACGTCGGGTCGCATGGCGAGGACGGTCGCCAGCGCGACGCGCCGCCGCTCGCCGCCGCTCAGATGGTGCGGTGCGCGCGCACGCAGCTCGGACGCTCCGACGGCGCCGAGCGCCTCGGTCACCCGGGCGTTCAGCTCGGCACCTCGCAGCCCGAGGTTCGCGGGCCCGAACGCCACGTCCTCGCCGACCGACGGCATGAACAGCTGGTCGTCGGCGTCCTGGAACACCAGTCCGACGCGGCGGCGGATCTCCGGCAGCGCCGGCTCGGCGACCACCAGGTCGCCGATCCGCACGGAGCCGGCCGTCGGCTGGTGGACGCCGTTCAGGTGCAGCGCGAGGGTCGTCTTGCCTGCGCCGTTGGGCCCCAGCAACGCGACGCGCTGCCCCCGCTCGACCCGCAGGTCGAGCCCCGACAACGCCTCGTGACCGTCCGGGTAGGCGAAGTGCAGCCCGTCGACCTGGACGGCAGGCGTGGCCGCTGTCACGTCGCGCCGGGCACGTCCGTCGCCGAGCACTCCCGTCATGGTGACACCCCTGTCAGTGCGAGTACCGCGGCCACCCACGCCACCGCCACGGGCGCCCCCGCCAGCGCCCACTGCCCACCCGTCGCGCGACGCTCGTCGAGCTCGGGCATCGAGCCCGCGTAGCCCCGGGCGAGCATGGCGGCGTGGACGCGTTCGCCGCGCTCGTAGGACCGGATGAACAGCGCACCCGCCGAGGCGGCGACCGGCCGTGCCTGCCACAACCAGCGCGGCGCGTAGCCGCGCGCGGCCATGGCGGTGCGCATGCGGCCGAGCTCGCCCGCGATGACCTCGAGGTACCGCACCATGAAGCTGGCGATGGCCGTCAGCGTGGGCGGCACGCGCAGCCGCGTCATGCCGGTCAGCATCCGCGGCACCTCCGTCGTGGCGGCGAGGGTGATGCTGGCCGTCGCACCGAGCGAGGCCTTCGCCAGGACGTTCCAGGTTCCCCACAGCCCGTCGCGCGACAGCGACAGTCCGAGCACCTCGACCTGCTCGCCGGAGGCGACGAAGGGGATCGCCAACGCGAACGCCACGAACGGTGCGATCACCAGCAGTCGGCGTGCCACGAAGGCGGGTCGCAGTCGCGCCGCGGCGATCACGGTCGCCAGGCACACCGCGTCCACCGCGAAGGCCCAGACCGCCTCCCGCGGAGTCAATGCGCCGGCGAACACGAACGCCACCGTCGCCGCGACCTTCACCTCGGGCTGCAGGCGGTGGACCCGCGAGTGCCCGTGGACGTACAGCGGATGGCTGTGGCCGGCGCCCACGTCAGCGGCCGGAGTCGACGGCGGTGGATGTGGACGCGCGTGGGCGGCGGTCGCGCACGGCGGCCGCGATCCCGAGGCCGACCAGCAAGGTGACCGCCACACCGGCGACGCCGGCGAGCGCGAGGCTGGTGGTCTCGTCGTCGAGTCCGTCGGTGGCGTAGTCGGCGAACATGTTGTCGGCCAGCACGTGGTCGGTCCCACTCTCGGCGATGCCGGTGTCGCGTGCGACACGCTCGAGGCCGTCGGGATCGGGCGCGGCGAACTGGCTGACGACCGCGGCGAACAGCAGTGCGACGATCACCGCGGCGAGCGCGAAGGTGCGCATGCCGATCCGTGGGCGGTCGGCCGTCTGCGCGCGCGTGAGGTCACGCGCGCCGTGCACCAGATCGGGACGCGCGGCCAGGACGGCGCCGACCGCCATCGCGCTGATGAGCCCCTCGCCGACCCCGATCAGCAGGTGCACGCCGACCATCGCGCCGAACACGGTGTCGAACGGCACCGGCGCGGTGGCGCCGAACAGCCACTCCACCGCGAACGCCATGGCCGACAACGCCACGGACACACCCGCGGCGAGACCGGTCGCCGCCACGACGCCCGCGGCATTGGCCGGCAGCAGTCGCCGCATCAGGACGAAGACGCCGTACCCGCCGAAGGCCGTCACGACAGCCATGTTCAGCACGTTGTAGCCGAGCGCGGTCAGGCCACCGTCGGCGAACGCGAGCGCCTGCACGACCACGACGACCGTCACCACGACGGCACCGGCTGCGGGGCCCAGCAGCACCGCCGCGAGCGCGCCGCCCAGCAGGTGTCCGGTCGTGCCCGCCGCGACCGGGAAGTTGAACATCTGCGCGGCGAACACGAACGCGGCCGTCAGCCCGGCGAGTGGGACCTGGCGGTCGGCCATCGATGAGCGCATCTGACGCAGCGCCGCACCCACCGCCCCGGTGCTGAGCAGTCCGGTGGTGACGGCCGTGCCGGCGTTGAGGAACCCGTCGGGAGCGTGCACGGACAACCTCCGCCTCGGCCGAGCGCCGACGATCGTGACGACCGGTCGGCGTGACCACAGTAGCGACTATCGCAAGTTGTTCGCAATAAAAAGGTGGAGGGGTCACGTGTCGTCGGCAGCGGCGGCTGCGCACGACGCGCACCGCCCGACCACCGACAGGTCGACCGACCGCGGCTCGAACCCGTGGCCGGCGCGCAGGTGCTCCACGATGCGTGCGACCAGGTCACCCGCGTGGTGGTCGACCTGGCCGCACACGTCGCAGATCAGGTGGAAGTGCTCGTCGGGGTGCGCCAGCTCCCACCGGGTGACGTCCTCGTCGCCCAGCCGCGACTCGCGGACCAGGTCGAGCTGCGAGAAGAGCGCGAGCGAGCGGTAGACCGATGCCAGGTTGACGCCCGGGTGCTCCCGCGCGACGCGCTCCGCGACCTCCTCCACGGTCAGGTGGCCGTCCGCGGCCATCAGCGCGTGCCAGACGGCCCGGCGCGGACGCGTCACGCGCAGACCGTGGCCGCGCAGCCGGCCGTCGATGTCATTCGTCTCGGACACGGTGGCCAGCCTAGAGGCGACGACGACACGTATCGGACACGGGGGACACCGCCGACGATGTCACCCGTGTCCGGATGGTGTGATCAGGTGTCGGTCCCCGCGCGTCCGACCGGTTGACAACGGGGAACGGGCGCGCCAGGGTGTGCCGGCGGTCGTTCCCCTCCCGGGCTCTCTCCCGCCTGCTCGGGAGGGGAACCTGCGCCCTGACGGCAACGGTCGCCCCGCCGTCGGTGGCACGCCCGTCGTACCGCTGCGACACGTCGAGATCGTGGAGAAGCCATGGACGCCACGCGGCTGCAGGACCTGCAGGTGGGGGTTGCGACGTCGGCGTACCAGATCGAGGGGGCGGTTGCGGCAGACGGCCGCGGACCCTCGATCTGGGACGTCTTCTGCCGTCAGCCCGGGGCGATCGCGGACGGCTCGACCGGCGATGACGCGTGCGAGCACTACGACCGGCTCGAGGACGACCTCGACCTGCTGGCGTGGCTCGACGTCGATGCCTACCGGTTCTCGATCGCCTGGCCGCGCGTCCACCCTGACGGCCGGGGCCGCACCAACGCCGCGGGGCTCGGCTTCTACGACCGGCTCGTCGACGGGTTGCTCGAGCGGGGCATCGCGCCGATGGCCACCCTGTACCACTGGGACCTGCCGGCCGCGCTCCAGGATGCCGGTGGCTGGGCGGTGCGTGACACGGCCGGACGGTTCGCGGACTACGCCGAGGCGACCGCGCGCGTGCTCGGCGACCGGGTGGCTTCGTGGGCCACGCTCAACGAACCGTGGTGCGCGGCACACCTCGGTCACCAGGCCGGTGTCCACGCGCCGGGTGTGCGCGACGACGCGATCGCGGTCGCGGCCGCCCACCACCTGCTGCTCGCCCACGGGCTCGGCGTCGAGGCGTTGCGCGGTGCCCAGGCGCGTGAGGTCGGCATCGTCATCAACCCCGCCCCGGTGTGGCCGGCGAGCGACGAGGCGGATGACCAGGACGCGGCGCGCCTGTTCGACGGCGTGCTGAACCGCTGGTGGCTGGACGCGGTGGTCCAGGGTCGGTACCCGTCGGACGTGCTCGAGGCGTTCGCCGCGGTCGCGGACCTGTCGGTGATCCGGGAGGGGGACCCGACGATCATCGGCGCGCCGCTCGACTGGCTGGGGGTGAACTTCTACCGGCCCGAGCGGGTCGCCGCGGGTGGTGAGGGCACGCCTGCGATCGGTCCCGCGCTGGCGGGCATCGTCCACCCGCCGATCGACGCGGAGCGGACGCAACTCGACTGGCCGATCCATCCGCCGTCGATGACCGACGTGCTGCGACGGATCGCCGACGACTACGGTCCGCTGCCCCTGTGGATCACCGAGAACGGTGCGGCCTTCGACGACGCGCCCGACACCGACGGCGCCGTGCGCGACGACCGCCGGGTGGACTACCTCGACGCGCACCTGTCGGCGGCGTTGGACGCGCGTGACGCGGGCGTCGACCTGCGCGGCTACCTGGTGTGGTCGCTGCTGGACAACTTCGAGTGGGCCGAGGGCTACGTCCCCCGGTTCGGCATCGTCCACGTCGACTACGACACGCAACGGCGCACGCCCAAGACGAGCGCCCACTGGCTGCGTGATCTGCTCGCCGCGCGCGGCGCCTAGTCGGTCCCGTCGCCCGCGACTCCGACGCTGTCGTAGCGGACGGGATGCTCGGCTGAGCCGCGTACCGAGATCACGGTGGTCACCGGGGTCGGGCGGGGGCGCGGGACGTGCCCGGCCGATCGCCGGGGCACGCCGATGGTCGCCGTGGACGCGTCAGCCGGTCCGCCCGGCCTCGAGCTCGGCGCGTACCGCCGGAGCGACCTTGGTGCCGTAGAGCTCGATCGATCGCATGATCTGGCTATGGGGCATCGTCCCCACGCTGAACTGCAGCAGGAACCGGTCGTGATCGAACAACTGGTGCTGATGCAGGATCTTCTCGATCACCTGATCCGGGCTGCCGACGAAGTTCGCCCCGTGCAGGGTGCGGGACGCCTCGAACTGCTCGCGGCTCATCGGTGGCCAGCCCCGTTCGCGGCCGATGCGGTCCATGGTCGCCTTGAACGGGCCGAACGCCTCGTCTGCCGCCTGTTGCGACGTGTCCGCAAGGTAGCCGTGCGAGTTGATCGACAGGGCCGGTCGCGGCCGGTCCGCCTGCTCGGCCGCCTGGCGGTGCAGCTCTGCGAAGGGCGTGAACCGCTGCGGTACGCCGCCGATGATCGCGAGCGCCATCGGCAACCCCAATGCACCGGCCCGTACCGCGGAGCGGGGCGTCCCACCGACGGCCACCCAGACGGGGAGCTGCTCCTGCTCCGGTCGTGGATAGACGCCGCGGCCGTCGATCGCCGGACGCAGCCGCCCGCGCCACGTGATCCGCTCGCTGCGCCGCAACGCGAGCAGCAGCTCGAGCTTCTCGGCGAACAGCGCGTCGTAGTCGTCGAGGTCGTAGCCGAACAGGGGAAACGACTCGATGAACGATCCGCGCCCCGCCATGATCTCCGCCCGGCCACCGGACAGCAGGTCGACGGTCGCGAACTGCTGGAAGACCCGCACCGGATCGTCTGAGCTCAGCACCGACACGGCGCTGGTCAGACGGATGCGGGACGTGCGGGCCGCTGCCGCGCCGAGGACGACGCCGGGCGCCGACACGGCGAAGTCGGGGCGGTGGTGCTCGCCCACCCCGAACACGTCGAGGCCGAGCTGATCGGCCAGCTCGATCTCCTCGAGCAGGTCCACCAGCCGCTGCCGCGGGGTGACCGTCGTGCCGGTCCGTGGGTCGGGCGTGACTTCGGCGAACGTGTAGATGCCGAGTTCCATGCGCTCCGCTCGATGCTGCCGGTGGTCTGAACGCACACGTGACGGCGGCCGATGATAGCTGCGGGCGTCGCGCTGACCGGCGCCCACGTGGGATCCCGCGTGGGTCTCATTCCCACCCGCGGCGGGTCGTCGGCATGCCGCTGGCGCCGCCGTCGTCCGGTCGGACGGCCAGCACCTGGTGGACCGACAACCCGTTGTCGGCGAAGCCGATCGCCGACCCCGCCATGTACAGGCGCCACACCCGCGCGCGTCCGCGGCCGACCAGTGCCACCGCCTCATCCCAGTTGGCGTCCAGGTTCGCGACCCAGTGCCGCAGCGTCGTCGCGTAGTGCTCGCGCAGCGACTCCACATCGCGGATCTCGAGCCCGGCGCGCTCCATCGCGAGCTGCAGGTCGCCCACGTCCAGCAGCTCGCCGTCCGGGAACACGTAGCGACCCGCGAACGAGCGTCGCGACAGGCGCGAGCCGTCGGTTGACGTGATCGCGTGGTTCAGCAGTCTTCCGCGGGGTTCGAGCAGTGCGTACAGGATCGCGAAGTACTGGTCGATGCGCCGGGATCCCACGTGCTCGGACATGCCGATGGAGGAGATCGCGTCGAAGCGCTCACCGCACACCTCGCGGTAATCCTGCAACCGGATCTCGACACGGTCGGCGACGCCGGCGTCCGCGGCACGTCGGCGCGCGAGCTCGGCCTGGGCGCGGCTGATCGTGATGCCCACGACCTGCGCGCCGTGGTGGCGCGCCGCGTGGATCGCCAGCGATCCCCACCCGCAACCGACGTCGAGCAGCCGCATGCCACCACGTTCGTGCAGCCCGAGCTTGCGGCACACCAGCTCGTGCTTGGCGTCCTGCGCCTGTCGCAGATCGACGTCGGGACCGGTGAAGCGCGCACACGAGTAGGTCATGGCGGGCCCGAGCACGAGGCGGTAGAAGTCGTTGCCCACGTCGTAGTGGTGCCCGATCACGCTCGCATCCCGTCTGATGGAGTGCTGCCAACCGACCGGCCGGGCCTCTTCGCGGGGTGCCTGTGGCGGACGGCCGAGCGCTCCGAGCCGGTGCGCAACACGCAGCGCGCTCACGATCGCCCGCCAGCCGAAGCGCACACCGGCCGGCGTCGCGTCGCGCAACGCGGTGAGCACGCCGAACAGGTCGCCGCTGACGTGGAGATCCCCGGCGACGTACGCGCGGGCGACGCCCAGGTGGCCTGGCGCCCACACAATCCGCCGGATCGCCAGCGGCGAGTCGACGTGCACCGTGCCTACGTCGTCGGGGCCGGTGGCGCTGCCGTCCCAGAAGGCGAAGCGCACAGGGGGTGGTGCGCCGACCGTCGCCGCGAGCAGCGGCCTGATGGTGCGCGCAACGGCTGATCCATCGTCCGTGCGCGGAGGCGTGCGTGAGGTGTCAGGGTGGCCTCGGCGCGTGTCGGTCGACATTGACCCCTCCTGCTCGATGTCCCATCTGTCCGGCACAACAGTCACCACCGACGGTGTACTCCCAATCCGCCATCGCGCAAGGGTCGATCTGCTCACGCCGGTCAGGTCCGCCGACAGCGCGCACAGCGCGTACATCGGATCGGATGCTCCGTAACCTTCGGTTCACCGGTGCGGCCCGGCGTCCGCAGGGGTTCCCGTCGACCCGGACGACGGCGGGAGGACTACCCGTCGCGGACCCGCCACTCGAGTCTGGTGCCGCCCTCCAGCGCCCGGTCGATGACGAACCGACCGCCGATCGTCTCCGCGCGGTGGCGCATGTTGGCCAGTCCGTCGCCGGTCCCGGACGCCTCGGGGGGCAGACCGAGGCCATTGTCGGTCACGCGCACGACGACCTCGTCGCCGAGGTGGACCTCGACGGCGGCCGCGGTCGCCGCCGCGTGTCGGGCGACGTTCGAGAGCGCCTCGCGCAGGACGACCAGCAGGTGGGCCGCGATGTCGCTGCGCACGAGCGTGTCCGGGTCGTTGGGCAGCATCAGCTCCGGCGTGAAGCCGAGAGCGCGGCTGGATTCGGCCACGATCCCCGCCACGAGGTCGTGGACGCCACTCGCGGTCGCCGTACCTCCGTCGTCGACCAGCGCCGGCGGATGCAGGGCGAAGACGGTCGCCCGGATCTGGGTGATGATGTCGTCGAGGTTCTCGACGGTCCCCCCGAGCGTGCGCACCAGGTTGTCGTCGTCGGCGTGGCGGACGACGAGCGCCTGCAGCTCCAACCCCGTCGCGAACAGCCGCTGGATGACGGTGTCGTGCAGATCACGCCCGATGCGCTCGCGCTCCTCGATCAGCAGCAGCCGTTCCAGCTCGGCCCGCGCGCGCATGTACTCGACGATCACACCCGCATGGTTGGCGAACGTCTGCAGCAGCCGTCGGTCGTCGTACGTCAGCCTGCGGGCGGCCACGACCAGGGCCCCGTGGGTGTCGCCGCGGATCAGCAGAGGGACGCCGACGGTGACGAGATCCTCGTCGTCGTCGGTCGGCCCGAGCTCCGGCGGGACGGAGTCGGCATCGACGGCCACGCCGCTGCGCATCACCGTCCCTGACAGCGAGGTGTCGGCGGTGACCAGCTCGCCACGCAACGTCGACGCCGACCTGCCGGCCGCCGCGCGGACCTCCAGCACCGCGCCGGCCGTCGACGGCCGCGGCATGCAGATCACGGCCTGGTCGGCGCCGGTCAACTCGAGGGCGCGTTCGGCGATGAGGTTGAGCACGCGCGGACCTTCGGATCCGCCGAGGATCTCGCCCGAGATCTCGCGCAGCGCGTCCAGCGAGCGTTCGCGCTGGCGGGTCGCCCCGTACATGATCGCGTTGTCGATCGCGGCTCCTGCGGCGGCGGCGACCAGGAGCGCGAGTTGTTCGTCGGCCTCGGTGAACGGTCCTCCGCCGCGCTTGTCGGTCACGTACAGGTTGCCGTACACGCGTTCGCGCACGCGGATCGGTGCACCGAGGAAGGTCCGCATGGGCGGATGCCCCTCCGGAAAGCCGACGGACGCGGGGTGGCTGCTGAGGTCGTCCAACCGCAGGGGCTGGGCGTCGCGGATCAGCAGGCCGAGGATGCCGCGGCCCTCCGGAGGATGGCCGATCGCGTCGATGTCGCCGTCGAAGCCGGTGTGCACGAAGGTCTCGAGTTCGGTGTCGTCGCCGATCACGCCGAGCGCCGCGTAGCGCGCGTCGAGGAGCATCGCCGCCGCCTCGACCACGTGCTGGAGCACGTCGGCCAGCTCCAAGCCGCTGGCGACCGTGACGGCCGCCTCGCTGATGCGCGAGATCACACTGTCTTCCATGCCGCCCATGTGCTCCCATGGTCGCCTGAGCGGTAGCCTAGCTGCCGACGCAGGTGGTGAGGCCACAGATGACGGAGAACGAATCGACCGCCGACCGCACGCTGCGCGTCATGCTGGTGGACGATCACGAGGTGGTGCGGGCGGGGCTGCGAAGCATGCTCGAGGCCGAAGACGACATCGTGGTCGTCGCCGAGGCCGACACGGCGTCCGACGCCCTCATCCGTGCACGGTCGTACAGACCTGACATCGTCGTGCTGGATGTGCGCCTGCCCGACCGGTCAGGTGTCGAGGTCTGCCGTGCGATCCGCGAGGAGCACCCGGACATGGCGGTCCTGATGCTGACATCGTTCGCGGACGACCGCGCGTTGTTCGACTCGATCATGGCCGGCGCCGCCGGCTACGTCCTCAAGCAGATCCGTGGCCACGACCTCATCGACGGCATCCGGCGGGTCGGGGACGGCGAGTCGCTGCTGGATCCCGCGGTGACCGCGAAGGTGCTCGACCGCCTCCGGCACCCCGAGACTGCGGGTGACGCCCGGCTGGCACGTCTGACACCGACCGAACTGCGGATCGTCGAGATGATCGCCGACGGCATGACCAACCGCGCGATCGGGGAGCGGATCGGCCTGGCCGAGAAGACGATCAAGAACTACGTGTCGTCGATCCTGGCGAAGATGCACATGTCACGCCGCGCCGAGGCCGCCGCGTATCTGGCCGAGCACCGCGGTCGGCACGGCACGTCAACCCGTTGACGACGTCGCGTCCCCGATCGCCGAGACCATGGCCTCGAGGCAGTCGGTGGTCGTGAGGATGCCCACGACCCGTCCATGGTCCACCACCGGCAGCGCGCTGATCCGCCACGCCAGCAGCTGACGTGTTGCCGCGAGCAGGTCGTCGTCGGGGCGCACGGACTGGACTGGCGACGACATCAGGCGGCCAACCGTCCGCGCCCGCAGGTCGGCGGAGGGCGGGGTGCGGATCGCCGGGGTCAGGTCACGGTCGCTGACGATCCCCACCAGTTCGTCACTGTCGACCACCGGCAGGTGCCGGATGCGGCGCCCGGACATCATCCGCAAGGCCGCCAGCGCCGAGGTGGTCGGGGCGACGGTCGCGACCTGCCGGGTCATGGCGTCGCGGACCTGCATGGCGGGTCCTTTCCGATCGTCAGACGATCTCGCGTCCTGAGATCATGTGGCTCGTGATCCGGACGAGCTCGGTCTTGGGTGACGGATCCCACGGCTGGAGGGGCAGTTCCTCGAGCAGCGCCTTCTGGCGCATGTCGCTCACGTGCTCCGCGAAGCCGCGCAGCACCACGCTCCATCCGCGTCGCCACTTGGGGTCGACGTCGTCGACCTCGAACGCGACCCGCTCGCCGCGTCCGACCGCGGCCAACTTCTTGCCCTCAGCGGTGCGGAAGACGACGCTGTGTCCGTCGACGGCGTAGTTGACCGGCAGGATGTCCGGGCTGGGGCCACCGATGCCGACCCTGCCGACCCGGGCGGGATGGTCCGCCAGGCGGGCCCAGCACTCCTCCGTGCTCAGGGTCCTGATCCTCGGCTGGGCCTCGGCCGCCATCTCCGCTCCTTGTGGACGTCCGCCCCGTCCGGCGGTGCTTGTCAGCTTGCTCCCTCGGCGGCGGCTCCCCCAGGCCGTTGGACCCGCCGGTCAGGGACGTTCGTGTCGCTGGTCTAGCCTGTGCACGGCCGCGCCTGGAGGGACCATGGACGAGCATATGCGATGGCTTGCACAGGTGTATGGCGACCGTCGGTGGATCGTCGCGAGCGACGTGCTGGCCGGCGCGACGTCGCAGGTCGACATGCTCCAGTCGTTCGGCGCGACCGACGTGCTGGTCGTTGCCGGCAGTCGGGGGACGGGACCCGTACCCGACGTCGACACGGTGGTGCTCGGCCTCGAGGCGGACGGTCTCATGGAGTCGATCCATGCATTCGACGACGCCATGGCGAACGCCGGCGGCGACGTCCATGCCGTGCTCAACCGGTTCGACCCGCAGCGTGGCGCGCGGGTGCTCGCCCCGCTGTTCACGCAGTTGACCCGTGCGTTCGGCCGACGTGTGTGGGGTGCGCGCCCCGCCGCCTGGCGCGCGCTGGAGGACAAGACCGTGATCGACGAGGTGTGGCGCTCGTCCGGCGTCCCCGTCGCGCCGTCGGCGGTCGTCCCGTCCGACGCAACGGCCCTACGCGCCGCCGCGTCGGCTCTCGACGCGGGTGCCGGGACCGTGTGGGTCGCCGACAACCGCCGCGGCTGGCACGGCGGTGCCACAGGCCTGCGGTGGGTGCGCAGTGAGGAGCAGGCGTCGGCCGCCGCGACGTTCATGGCGGAGCGCGCCGACCAGGTCCGTGTCATGCCATTCCTCGAGGGCATCCCGTGCTCGATCAACGGCTTCGTGCTGCCGGACGTCACGCTGGCCTTCCGACCCTCCGAGATGGTCGTGCTGCGGCGGCCCGGGAGGTCAGATCTGCTGTACGCGGGCATGGCCACGGTCTGGGATCCGCCGGCTGCCGACCGTGACGAGATGCGCGACCACGCGCGCCGGGTCGGTGCGCACCTGCGCTCGTCGGTCGGGTACCGGGGCGCCTTCAGCATCGACGGCGTGCTCACCGCGGATGGGTTCCGCCCGACCGAGCTCAACCCACGCTTCAGCGCGGCGCTGGACATGCAGGGTGCTGCGGCGGAGGTACCGGCCGGCCTCATCCACTACGCGGTCGTCGAAGGCGTGAACATCAGCTGGGATCCCACGTGGCTCGAGCGCCACGTCGTGGATCGCGCAGACGATGCGCGGCAGGCGCGGTGTCACATCGTGGCCGCCGTGGCCGTCGGGGAGCGGACGATCGCGCTGCGCCGTGCGGACGGCGGCTGGCACGAGACGGAGGTCGCCGCCGCGGACGTCACGGTGCAGTGCGGACCGTCGCCGGTCGGCACGTTCGTGCGGATCGTCCCGGAGATGCCGACGTTGGTCCCCGGCCAATCGGTCGCGGCGTTGACGGCGAGCGTGCTCACGTGGGCCGACACCCGCCTCGGCCTGGGGCTCGGCCCGACCGAGCCCGCCACCGATGTGCGCGCGATACTTGCGCTCTGAGCGTGCCGGCCGACGGTGCTGCCGGCCGGCACGCTCAGAGCGTGCAGTTGATCGGGGTCTGCGCCGGGCGGACCGCGTCGATGCGGTGTCTGCCGGGGATCTGCTCAGAGTCAGGAGCTGGCGCTCTCCGCCTCGATCGTCTGGCTCTCGTTGCCGCTGCGGATCGACACCTTGTGCGGCTTGGCCTCGGGGCGGATCGGGATGGTCACCGTCAGCACACCGTGGTCGTACTGGGCGTCGATGTTGCTCGCGTCGAGACGGTCGCCCAGACGCACCTGGCGGCTGTGCGTCCCTGTTGGACGCTCACGCACGAGCCAGTTGACGCCTTCGGTCTCTTCGACCGGCCCTTCCGCCGTGATCGTGAGCACCCCGTGCTCGACCGTCACATCGACCGCGTCCGGGTCGGCGCCGGCCAGGTCGAAGCGCAGGGTGTAGACGCCGTCCTTCTCGAAGGCGTCCATCGGCATCATGCCGCCGTTGCGCCAGCGGCCACCGTACTGTCCGAACATGCGGTCCATCTCCTCGAACGGATCCACGAACCTCGCCACAACGAATCCCTCCTGTCGGTCGCTGCTCTGTGAGTTCTCCGCACCGCTCTGATCCGGCGCTGCGATGCCACTATAGGATCTGATAGCTAAGCTGTCAACTTTTCCTATAGCAACACCATACAAATTCATGTCAGTTGTCAAGGGCGATCACCATGCGACGGACGGCGTCGTCGAGCAACTCGGGCGACGTGGCCAGGTTGAGCCGGACGAAGCCGCGTCCCTGCGCACCGAAGGTGTGCCCGCTGTTGAGCGCGACGCGGCCACGTTCCAGGAACACCGCGGCGGGGTCGTCGCCCAGGCCGAGGGCCCGGCAGTCCAGCCAGGCGAGGTACGTCGCATCGGGCGGACGGTGGTCGATGGCGGGAAGGTGGCGGGCGAGGAGGTCCGCGAGCAGACGACGGTTGTCGTCGAGTCGGGTGCGCAGCGACGACAGCCACTGCTCGCCGTGGGCGAACGCGGCACGCGCGGCGAGGACGCCGAACAGCCCGGTTCCCACCTGCACCTCGTGGGGGAGCGTCGTCAGCGCTGGCGGCGCGTCCGGTCCCGCCAGCGTCAACGCCGCCTTCAACCCGGGCAGGTTCCAGGCCTTCGAGGCGGCGACGAACGTCACGGCCCGCTGGGCGGCCGGGTGGTCGAGGGCACCGAACGGGACGTGGACGATCCCGTCGTGGGTCAGGGGCGCGTGCACCTCGTCAGCCAGCACCAGTACGTCATGACGCTCGGCGAGGTCGGCCACCGCCAGCAGCGCGTCGCGGTCCCACACGCTGCCGGTCGGGTTGTGCGGGTTGCAGAGCAGGTAGGCCGCGGCACCCTCGGCGAACGCCCGCTCCAGGCCCGCGAGGTCGAGCGTGTAGCCGTCGGCGCCAGCGTGCAGGCCGACCTCGCGTACGTCCCGGTCGGCAAGGTGCACGAAGTGCCAGAACGGCGGGTACACGGGCGGGTTGATGACGACGTGGTCTCCGGGTTCGGTGGCCAGCCGGAGCACGGCGGCGATGCCGTGCATCACATCGGGCACCAGCGAGGTGCGCGCGGGCGCGGGCGCCCAGCCGTAGCGACGCGCCGAGAAGGCGGCGTACGTCTCGGCCAGATCGCCGGCGTGGACGTAGCCGGTGTCGCCGCGTGCCACTGCGGCCCGGAGCGCAGCGGCGATCGGCGGCGCCAGCGCGACGTCCATCTCGGCCACCCACAGGGGCAGCACGTCGGGGTCGTAGGTGCGCCACTTCACGCTGCGGCGTCGTCGCAGCTCGTCCAGTGGCAGGAACGTCGCCGACATGTCGTCCATGCATCCGACGCTACCCGGCCCGGGACGGTCGGCCGTACGCGCGGGGGCCGCGGGTGCTCGACGGCCGCATGCGCGCATGCGAAGATCGGCGGATCGATACGGAGGAGAGGTCATGACGCAACGGCAGGCGCCATCGACCATGCAGAACCTGCTGCGCCTGGCGACCACCGCGCTGCTCGTGATGGCCGTGGTCCGCGAGCTGCGCACGCCGGCTTCCGAGCGGACCTGGCACGGTCGCGTGGGCGTGGTGCCCTACGATCTTCGCCCACCGACGGTGGGCAGGGTACGGGCCGCACTGTGGAACCCCGACGACCCGCGCATCGTGGTGCCGCAGCCCGTCGGGATCGGCTGGACGGTCAACCTCGGCAGGCTCTGGCGGTTGCTCACCGACCGCTAGCCGGCCGGGGCGTCAGGACGTCAGCCCCAACAGCCGGGCGGCGTTGTGCTTCAGGATGCGTGGCCGCACCTCCTCGCGGACGTCGATCTGATCGAAGTCCCGGAGCCAGCGGTCGGGTGTGATGAACGGGTGGTCCGACCCGAACAGCACACGGTCGCGCAGCATGGTGTCGGCGAACCGCACGAGCTGCGGGGGGAAGTACTTCGGTGACCAGCCCGACAGGTCGAGCCAGACGTTCGGCTTGTGGACCGCCACCGCGAGCGCCTCGTCCTGCCAGGGGAACGATGGGTGGGCGATGATGATCTGCAGGCCGGGGAAGTCCGCCGCGACGTCGTCGAGCAGCATGGGGTTCGAGTAGCGCAGCCTGATGCCACCACCGCCCGGCAGACCCGCCCCGATGCCGCTCTGCCCGCTGTGGAACAGCGCGGGCGCGCCGAGCTCGGTGATCGCCTCGTACAACGGGTACGCCGCCCGGTCGTTCGGGGCGAACCCCTGCAGGTTGGGATGGAACTTGAACCCCCGGACGCCATGGTCGGCGACCAGGCGCCGGGCCGCGGCGATGCCGGCGGCGCCGCGGGCGGGATCGATGCTTGCGAACGGAAGCAGCACGTCCGGGTGGCGCGCGGCGCCCTCCGCGATCTCCTCGTTGGACACGCCTGCATGTCCGTACGCGATGTCCAGGTCGATCGTGAAGATCACGGCGACCAGGTCGCGCGCACGGTAGTAGGCCGCGGTCTCGTCGAGCGTCGGCAGCGGCCCGTCGTCGCCGCCGAAGAACTGCCGTGCGGCGTCCTGCAGGCGCGGTGGGAGCGCGGGCTCACCGGCCTGGGAGACCTCGCAGTGCACGTGCATGTCGATCGCGGTGACGGTCGACAGGTCGGGCGTGGAAGGCATGGAGGGCGTCACAGGATCGGTGGGCGACCCAGCCGGGTCATGCGTGCGACGGTACGCCAGGAGATCGGCCTGCGCTCGCCGCGCGGGTGACGGAACCCGTCGACGAACCCACGCAGCGACGGGCCGACGCCGTCGCGCCCGGCGCGCAGCAGCGTCACCGCGGTCCACAGCGACAGGTACGCCGTGGCCACGGCCCACGGCAGGTGCCGTCGGGCCAGCAGCACACGGTTGCGGGCGGTCAGGTGGTGGTACCGCGCGTGGCGACCGGGCGGCGTCGCCGGGTGGTGGATCGCGAGGTCGCCCGCGTACCTGATGCGCCAGCCGGCATCGAGCGCACGCCAGGCCAGGCTCGTCTCCTCGTGGGCGTACACGAAGTCCCCTGGCAGCCATCCGACCTGGTCGAAGACCGCACGGCGGACGATGCAGGCGCCGCCGAGGAACGTGGTCACCTCCGAACCGACGGCCGGGTCGCCGACCCGCAGGCGCGGGACGTGACGCCGAGCGGTCGGGCGTCCGCCGGGATCGATGATCCGCAGCGACACGATGCCCAGGTCGGGCTCGGCGGCGAACCTCGCGGCGGCGCGGGCGAACATGTCGTCACCGACGATCCACGCGTCGTCGTCGAGGAATGCGACGAGGTCCCCGGCGACCTGACGCGCGCCGACGTTGCGGCCCTCGGGGATGCCGAGGTTGCGGCCGGCGGCCAGCACCCGGGCGTCAGGTGGCGACTCGATGGGCGCAGCGTCGTTCACGACGATCAGGCAGTCGACCTGGACGTCGCGCTGGGAGGCGACGGACGCGACGGCGCGCTGCAGGTCCTCCGAGCGGTCGCCCATCGTGAGGATCACGCACCCGACCGAGAGCGCGGGCTCCGTCGGCGCGGCAGCCTGGGGCGTCGCGCCGGCCTGGTCGTCGGTGGTCTGCATGGCCTCGCTCGTCCGGGGTTCGCGGTTGGGTGACGCACCGCGTGACCCGCAGGCTACAGCGCACGCGACGGTGACCGGTGGCCGACCTGACGACCGGCCCGTCACGTTGCGGTCGGCGTCGCGTGCGCGTCATCGAGGTCGCGCACCCAGCTGACGAACGACAGCGCCTCGGACGATGGCGGGCAACGCTCGGGCCACAACACGTAGTGGGACTGACGCATGGGCACGAGCGTGTCGCTGACGCGGACGATCCGGCCGTCAGCCAGCGCGCGGCGGGCGAACCGCTCCGGCACGATGGCCACCATCGCGGTCGCCGCGGCCAGTTCGATCGCGGCGACCGAGGTGTCGAGCGTCATGCGCTCGCCGGTTGCGATGACGCCGGCCTCCGAGAACAGGCGTGCCCACAGGTCGTCGAAACCCAGCACGTGGACACGCGGGCGCCGTGCGAGGTCTGCCACGCCCTCGATGGGTCCGTACCGTTCGCTGTGGCGCGGGCCACAGACCGCCACCGCCATGTCGTCGTGCAGCAGGCTCGCGTGGTAGCCGGGCCACCGGCCGGTGCCCTGTCGGATCTCCAGGTCGACCTCGCCGGCCGGGAGCGCGTCGGCCCAGATCGCCGTCACCAGACGCAGGTCGATGTGCTGGTAGGCGTCGCTGAAGGACTGCAGGCGAGGCGCCAGCCAGGTCGCGGCGTACGAGATCTGCACGCGGACCGTGAGCTGCCGCCGCGTCGTCGAGCCGAACAGTCCCAGCGTCGCGACCGTGAGGTCGTTGAGCGCGGACTGGACCGCTGGGGCGTAGGCGCGGCCGAGCTCCGTCAGGCGCACGCTGCGCGGCATGCGGTCGAACAGTGCGACGCCGAGGTGCGCCTCGAGCGCCCGCACCCGCTGGCTGACAGCCGACTGTGACAGGTGCAGCTCAGCAGCAGCCGCCGCGAAGCTTCCGAGCCGCGCCGCGGCCTCGAACGCGTGCAGTGCCGGCAACGGCGGCATCCGATACCGCATCGGATGCACCCTACGGTCGCCGATCGGCGCCGAGCAACAGTTTTCGGTGGTCTCAGGCCTACAACTCGTCGCTTGATCGGTGCACGGCCGTGGGACCAGACTGCGGTGACGGTACGACGTGACCACGGCATCGTCGCCCGCCGGACGGTCACGCAGGGGCAAGGGGTGTGCGATGACCGATGCGGACCCGCAGGAGGGCTCATCCCGGGTACAGGTCGACGCGCGTACGCTGACGGTCGACCTGTCCGATGCCAGCCGGACGTTCCACCACGTCTGGCTGCGCGACAACTGCTGGTGTGACCGCTGTCGGGTGGGCCAGACCTGCGAACGGCGGTTGTTCACGGCCGACATCGCCGACGACATCGCGCCGGCGCGGGCGTGGGTCGATGCCGACGACGCGCTGCACATCGTGTGGAGCGACGGGCACCAGTCGACGTTCTCGCGGGCGTGGCTCGCGCGCCATGACTATGGCGCTGACGCGCGTGCCGGTCGGCAGCACCGACCGGTCCTGTGGGATGCGGTCAGTTCGCGCATGCCCACCTTCGATCATGCCGACGTCGTCGGTACGACCGACGGCCTGCTGGGCTGGCTCGATGCGCTGCGTGACCGCGGCGTCGCGCTCGTTCGTCACGTGCCGGCGGTCGATGGCGAGGTCGTGCGTTTCGCCGAGGCGATCGCGCCCGTGCGGGAGGTCGCGTTCGGGCGGCTCCACGAGGTCCGCCAGGACCCGACCGGCTACAGCGTGGCGCACACGACGCTGGAGCTGAAGCCACACACCGATTTCCCCAGCTACTCCTGGCCGCCCAGTCTGCAGTTGCTCCACTTCCTCGCCAACGATGCGACGGGTGGCGAGAGCGTCGTGGTCGACGGGTGGAAGGTCGTCGAGGATCTGCGGGCGACCGCCCCGGAGGCATTCGCGACCCTGTCGCGGGTTCCGGTGATGTTCCAGCAGTGGAGCGATGACACCGACAGCGCAGCGGTGGCGCCACTGATCGAGCTCGACGCGACCGGACGTGTCCGGACGGTGCGGTTCTCGAACCAGCTCGCGTCGCCGCTGGACGCTGCGTTCGACCAGGTCGAGCCGTTCTACGCTGCGTACCGCAGGCTGGGTCGGATGATCGACGATCCGCGGTACCGGGTCGAGTTCAAGTGCGCGGCCGGGGATCTGCTCGCGGTGCACGGTCACCGCGTGCTGCACGGGCGCCTGCCCTTCGATCTGGAGCGCGGTGCGCGCCACCTGCAGGACGTGTACATGGAGTTCGATGATCTGATGGCGCGCCGACGCGTGCTGCGCGGTGAGCACCTGCCACTGCCGGCCATGGACGCGCGGTCGCGTGGCGGGTACGAGCGGGCGCTCGCCGACGCGGACGAACCGCGGCCGACGACCACGGCGGGCGCGTCGTGACCGGGGTGGTGGGCTTCACGTGCATGCAGGACGGCACGGCCGAGGACTACGCGCTGCTCGCGACGTACGAGCGCGACGAGCTCGAGCGGTACGCGGACCGGGTTCTCGGGTGGCTACGGGACATGGACACACCGTCCGGCTACCAGGTCACGCGGCTGGAGCACAGCCTGCAGGCTGCGACCCGTGCCCACCGGGCGGGCGAGGATGACGAGATGGTCGTGTGCGCGCTGTTGCACGACATCGGCGACGTGCTCGGCCCCGCCAACCACGCGGAGGTGGCGGCCGCTGTGCTGCGGCCGTACGTGTCTCAGCGCAGCTGGTGGATCGTGCGCCACCACGGCCTGTTCCAGGGCGTCTACTGGTTCCATCACGTCGGCGCGGACCCGCACGCGCGCGACCGCTACCGCGACCACCCCCACTACCAGGCGACGGTCGACTTCTGCGCCGCGTACGACCAGAACTCGTTCGATCCCGACTACGACACCCTGCCACTGGCGTTCTTCGAGCCAATGGTCCGCGAGTTGTTCGCTCGACAACCCCGCGCCACGACCTGAGCCTGTGCGGGCGTCACGCTCCGGGGGTGGCAGCCGGCGCGGGTGGACCGCTGCTGGCCGCCACACCGGCGGGTCAGACCCCGATGTTGCTCATGACGTGCTTGATGCGGGTGTAGTCCTCGAAGCCGTACATCGACAGGTCCTTGCCGTGGCCCGAGTGCTTGAACCCGCCATGGGGCATCTCGGCCACGAGCGGGATGTGGCAGTTGATCCATACGCAGCCGAAGTCCAGGCCCGCCGCCATGCGCATCGCGCGGCCATGGTCGCGCGTCCAGACGCTGGACGCCAGGCCGTAGCTGACGTCGTTGGCCCATGCCAGCGCCTTCTCCTCGTCGTCGAACCGCTGGACGGTGATGACCGGTCCGAAGATCTCGTCCTGGATCATCTCGTCGTCCTGGCGCAGGTCCGCGACGACGGTCGGCGCGTAGAAGTAGCCGGCATCGCCGACCTGCGTCCCGCCCGTCGCCACCGTCGCGTGATCGGGTCGACGCTCGAGGAAGCCGCTGACCTTCGCGAACTGGTCGGCGTTGTTCAACGGGCCGTACAGCACATCATCGTGGTCGGGCGGTCCGGTCCGGGCGCCCTCGGCCTCGCTGACCAGCGCGGACAGGAAGTCGTCGTGGATGCCCGACCCGGCGAGCACCCGTGTGGCCGCCGTGCAGTCCTGGCCCGCGTTGAAGTAGCCGGCGACCGCGATGTCGGCTGCCGCCGCTTCGACGTCCGCGTCGTCGAAGACCACCACCGGCGCCTTGCCGCCCAGCTCGAGGTGGACCCGTTTGAGGTCGTCGGCGGCGGCCCGCATGACTTCCATGCCGGCCCGGACGCTGCCGGTGATGCTGGCCATCGCCGGGATCGGGTGGGACACCAGCGCGGCGCCCGTCCCACGGTCGCCACAGATCACGTTGAACACGCCGGCCGGCAGGTGCTCGGCCATCAGCTCGGCCAGCCACGCCGTCGTCACCGGGGTGGTGTCGGACGGCTTGAGCACCACGGCGTTGCCCGCGGCGATGGCGGGCGCGAACTTCCAGACCGCCATCATCATCGGGTAGTTCCACGGCGTGACCTGCGCGCACACGCCGACCGGCTCACGCCGGATGAACGACGTGTGCCCGGCCATGTACTCGCCGGCGGCGCGCCCTTCGAGCACGCGCGCGGCACCCGCGAAGAAGCGGATCTGGTCGACCATCATGGGGATCTCCTCCTCCATGGTCAGCCCGATCGGCTTGCCGGTGTTGCGCGACTCGAGTTCGACCAGTTCCTCGGCCCGGTCCTCGATCGCGTCGGCGATCCGCAGCAGCGCGAGGCTGCGCTCCGACGGCGTGGTCGTGCGCCAGCGCTCGAACGCGCGCGCCGCACCCTGGCATGCGGCGTGGACGTCGCCTTCTCCCGACAGGGGCGCCTCTGCGAACACCTCACCGGTCGTGGGGTCGGTCAGCTCGCTGGTGCGCCCGTCCACGGCGTCGCGCCGCTCGCCGGCGATGAAGTTCGCCACCTCGACGTCGGTCACGGTCATTGCTCCTCCAGATCCTCGGCCGACAGCACCGCATCGGCCCAGTGGTCATGCATCCAGTCGAGGTGGTCCCAGCGATGTGCGACGATGCGGTGCGTGTCCCACGCCGGCATCTCGTCCTGCTCGATCGTGTGCATCAGCCCTGGGTCGATCTCGTAGACGTCATCGAACCGCATGACGACGTCCTGCTTGATCCGCCGTGGTGCGGGCGGCTGCTGACGCGACAGCAGGAAGCCGATCATGGCGTCTCCTCATAGGCCTGGTCCAGCAGGTACTTGCCGGGGTTCATCACGTTGTTGGGGTCCAGCGTCCGCTTGATCTGCTTCATGACGTCGAAGGCGCCACCCAGCTCGGCCGGCACGTACTCGACGTCGCCCTCGCGGCTGGCGCCGTGACAGGCGCTGATCGATCCGCCGTACTGCAACGTGACCTCGGTGATCTCGCGCTTGCAGTTGACCCAGCCCTCCCAGGTCTCGTCGTCGAGCTGCTGCTCCCAGATGCCGACGTCGATCTCGACCAGGTAGTCGCCCCAGGGTTTGTACGCGCCGTTGGTGTAGGCGAACATGCCCCAGTCGTCGAAGATGCCGTACCGCTCGCGGTACCGCGCGACGATCGCGTGCCACTCCTCACGCACCTGTGGCAGCACGCTGTAGTTGAGTGCGGCGTCCTCGCAGTGCCACGACATGGGCACCACCTGCCCGTCCGGCGCGCGGCCGTGCAACGGGATGGCGTAGCGGTCGTGACGCGCGGCCCAGTCGCCCTGCGACACCTCGTCGCCGAGGTAGTCGCCGCCGGACTCGCGGCCGATGCGCATCAGCGCCCTGGCGGCCGGGGTCACCTCGTCCCGGTTGCCGTAGGCCGCCAACGCCACGACCGCCTTCAGCGATTCGGGCTGCTCGATGTACGCCTCGTCGTCCCTGCGCAGGTACGCCAGCTTCCACTCGTCGAACAGCACCACGCCGGCCAGCGTGGCGAAGCCCGACTTCGCGAGCGCGCCGGTCGACGCGTAGGCCGTCTGGTAGTCGGGGTAGCCGAAGAACGCGGCGAACTCGACCTCGGGCCGGGGCACCAGCTCCAACGTCGCCTCGGTGACCACCCCGAGCGTGCCCTCGTGGCCCATGAACAGCTGCTTCAGGCTGAACCCTGTCGACGCCTTGCGCAGCTTGCGGCCGCCGCCGTCGCCGATCTGCACGACGTCGCCGGTCGGCAGCACCACGGTCATCGAGATGACCAGGTCGCGGGTGTGGCCGTAGCGGGCACCGATCAGCGACCAGCCGCCGGTGCCGATGCGCCCGCCCACCATCGAGCAGGGGTAGCTGGCCGGATCGTCGGGATAGATGACGCCGTGGGGGCGCAGCACCTCGTTCAGCTTGAGCATGCTGATGCCAGGTCCGACCGTCACGGTGCGGTCGACCAGGTCGATGTCGCGGATCTGGTTCATGCGCTTGACGTCGAGCAGGATGCCGTGGCGCAGTGGCGTCGCGCCGTCGGTGAGGCCCGTACCGGCCGCCCTCGGGACCACCGGGACGCGCTCGCGGTTGGCCAGGCGCACGACCTCGGCGGTCTGCTCCGTCGAGCGTGGCAGCACCACGACATCGGGCACGTGCTCGGCCCAGCGGTGCACGCGGAACGGCGCGGGCACCCGGGTCCGGTTCACCCGCGCGGGACGGTCGATGCGTACCCCGTCCTCGCCGCAGATGCCGCGCAGCTCGTCGATCACGTGGTCGGTGATGCCGACCGGCAGCACCTCGGTCATGCCCGGCCCCCTTCTGGGGACGATTCGGCGACTCCGTGTTGGGGGCGTTCCCCAGAAGGTGGGCCTGTCGCGCCGATGTCGATGCCGGCGGACGTCGCGACCAGCTCCATCAGGTCGCGGACCTCGATGCCGCGGTCGGTGCCTGCTTTGCTCAGTGGCCGCTCCGACCACACACACGCCGACACCAGCGTGTCGACGTCCAGCTCGGCCGCGCGGTCCAGCCGCTGGGCGCTGATCGCAGCGGTCAGATCTGGTCGCTCGACCGCCAGGCCGCCGCCGGCACCCGAGCAGTACGCCCACTGCGTGACGTGGTCGACGTCGCGGAAGGTCAACCCCGGGATCGCGCGCAGGATCTCGCGCGGCGACTCGTAGATGCCCTTGCGCTTGTTCAGCCGACACGGATCGTGGTATGTGGCGACCGCGTCGATCGGGACGGTCAGCTCGAGGTCGCCGTCGCGGATCAGCTCGGCGACCAGTTCGGTGACGTGGGCGATCTCGATGTCGTAGTCGTCGCCGAAGTACTCGACGTAGTCCTCGGTGAAGCTGATGTAGTCGTGCGGGTCCAGCGTGATCACGCGCCGTACCCCGGTGTCGCGCCAGTCGGCCAGGTTGTGCTCGGCGAACTCGCGCGCCCGATCCGCGTACCCCATCTCCCGGGCGGGTCCCCCGCAGCACCACTGTTCGCGCATCAGCCCGAACTCGACGCTGCCCGCACGCAGGACCCCGGCCACCGCGCGTGGCAACGACGTCCGGTAGAAGGCCGCCTCGCAGTCGACGAACAGGATGGTGTCACCGCCGATCGGCAGGTCAAGTCCGTCGGCCCAGTCCGCGACGCGCTCCTGCTCGACGGGTACGTCCAGCACCGGCTCGCTGCGCACAGCGACGGTCGCGTCGACCCACGCCTTCCAGCCCGGCTGCTCGATGCCGTGCTCGACCGCCAGCGCGCGGACCGCCTTCACCAGGTCCACGGTGCGGGTGCGGTGGCGGTAGAAGTCGCCCGCCATCAGGGTGTTCGGGCACCGCGTCTCGCACGCCCCGCACTGTGTGCAGTGGACGTAGTCGCGCGCGACGTCCTCCAGTGACACCAGGCCCTGCTCCATCGCAACGACGTTCGCGTGGAACGCGGTCGGGGAGTGGTTCTCATCCTGGGTCACGCCCATGACCGGGCACACGTTGCGGCAGAACTTGTGGCCGGAGCTGAAGCAGCTGTAGGCGTGGTCGCGCCACTGCTCGACGAAGGTCTCGGTGGCGGGATCGACATCGGTCACGTGCGGCTCCTCTCTAGCAGTCTCAGGCGGGCTGGCTGGCGGGACGGGCGGACGACGCGGCGCGGCCGACGGCGGAACGGGCGGACGGACCGAGGACCTTGCCAGCCGCCGGCTCAGTTCACGGCCGGCATCATCCGCTCGGCGACCAGTCGCAGCTGCCCCTTGACGTCGGGCACGCCGGTGATGTCACGGCCGGTGAACAACCGGACGAGGGCCGGGTCCGTGAGCGCCGCGATCACGTGGTTGACGCCGGTCGGCAGGATGTCCGCCTGCAGCTGCTCGACGCACTCCTCAGGCGTGCCGGCGACTGACAGCTTCGCGGCGAGCTCGGGGCTCGTCATCTCGATCGCCTTGTCGACCTTGCCCTCCCCGAGCGCGTCCACGATCGGCTGCAGCTCCGCGGCCTCCAGGCCATGGCGCTGCAGCTGGCTCTCAGGCATCGACGAGATGTAGAAGGCGACCATGATGCGGGCGGCGTCCTTGGCGGCGTGGGAGTCCTCGCCGACCGCCATGACCAGCCACGCGCCGAGGTCGAGTTCGGCGGGATCGCGTCCCGCCCTCTGCGCGCCTGCACGGAAGTGCTCGGCGACGTAGTCGTAGTTCTCGCGGGAGTAGCCCAGCGCGTGGTGCAGCCCGTCGGCGATCTCGCCGGCCAGCTCGAACGACTTCGGTCCACCCATCCCCCCCAGCTTCAGTGGCACGCGCTCCTGCACCGGACGCGCGAACGTGTAGAGCCCCGAGTAGGTGAAGAAGTCGCCGTCGAAGGTGATCGCGCCGTCGTCGAGGAAGGTCCGCAGCACGTGCATCCCCTCGCGCAGACGCGACAGGGGCTTCATTTCGCTCCAGTCGATGCCGTACTGGCGGAGCAGCCCGAGGTTGCCGAAGCTGACCACGGCCTCGGCGCGGCCGTTCGTCAGCTCGTCGAGCGTCGCGAGCTGCTGGGCGATGAGGGTGGGCTCGCGCAGGATGACGTGCGTGACGTTGGGGCCCATGCGGATCGTGCTGGTCTTGTCGGCGGCCGCCGCGAACAGCAGCCACATGTCCTTGTGCCACGTCTCATCGACGCTGTAGCAGGCGTAGAAGCCCAGCTCGTCGGCTGCCCGGATGTTCGCGATGCAGTCGTCCAACGGATAGTCGGGCAGCTGCACGTAGCTGAACCTCACCATGGTCGCCTCCTTTGGCGCACAGCAGAACGGGCCCGCGCAGCGCGGGCCCGTGGATCCTGGTCGCGGTCCGGGTGGCACAGGGCCGGCGATTGCCGCCGCCGCGCGCCGGGTGGGTGACCGGAGTACGGCGTGGGGCCGCGCACAGGTCCGGCGACGGGTGGCGTCGTCACCGCGCGCAGCGCCATGATGTGGACCATCGGCATCCACCTACGTTCCGGCTCAGCACAGTGCCCCCGCTGCCCGCATCGGCGGTGCCCGGCGCGTGCGCTTCGGTTGCCGAACCCCGCCTCGCCGACGGGATCGGGCTGCTGAATCCGCTGTCGGCGATGCTAGGAGCGCCGAGCGGAGCCGGTCAACCCCCAACATGCCTCGGCGGCGCGGCTGCATGTGCATGGCAACCCGTGGCTCCGGACGCGCTACTGCTCTGACGGTGCGACGGCCGGTCGCGATACGGCGGCGTGGCTCGGAGGGGGATTCGGCCCTCGTCATGCGCGGTGCCGTGGCCTATCGTTGGAGTCGGCGCGGCGTGGCGGACGGCGCGATGGCAGGACACGCGGTGCCACAGCAGAGGGCTCGGCATGGCGCAGACGGTAGGGACCGGTTCCTCGATCGACCCCGTCGGACCGTTCGGCAACCCGGACGGGTCGCGCGCCGACCTCGACACGTTGCTCGAGGGCTTCGTCGACTTCCGCGGCAACCCGGCGTACGGGGCGCTGGCGACGCGCGCGAGCGATGCGACGGCACGCATCATCGTCGGGCGCATGGGCGCGGGCAAGACCGTGTACCTGCGCCGGCTGCACAACCACCAGAACAGGCAGGAGTCGGTCTACGCCTGCCACATCCAGCAGAGCGTCCCGTCGACCGAGGTCATCGTCAAGGCGTGCCAGTGGTTCCCCGACGCCTACCTGACCGAGAAGTGGATGCAGCTGTGGCGCTGCGCGATCCTCCGGTCGCTGGCCACGTACCTGCTGGCCGACCCCGCACTGCTGCCGTACCTGTCCGAGGAGGACGAACGGCTGCTGCGTCGCCGCTACCTCGAGATGATCGACGACGTGCGGCGGCCCCGCACCGTCTACAGTGAGCTTCGGGCGCTGGTGAGCCGCTGCAAGTCGGCCTACGAACTGACCCGGCTGATGGACGACCAGCGGTGGGACGACCTCGAGGACCTGCTGGCCGAGCTGCTGGCCGAGACGCCACCGATCTTCTTCTACATCGACGCCGTCGACGAGGAGTTCTCCAGCGCGCCGATGTACTGGTTGCGCTGCCAGAAGGGGCTGTTCTTCGAGACCATGCGGATGCTGCGCGATCCACGGCTGGGCGGGCGTCTGCACATCGTGGCGTGCATCCGCGACATCGTGCTGTCGTCGGTGTACCGAGACGAGCACGCTCCCCGATACCACGGTGAGCCCCACATCCGGGTGCTCAGCTGGGGCCGTGGGTCGATCGAGATCCTGCTCCGCCACAAGCTGCAGTGGCTCGCCCCGCAGTTCCAGATGGCACCGGGCTCGTCGGAGGACGCGACGGCGAGCTGGCTCGGCACGACCGTGGTCCACAACGAGCGCCGCGACATCGACGAGCAGGCCATCGACTACCTCCTGCGCCACACCCGGCTGATCCCGCGCGACGTCGTGTCGCTGGGCAACGCGCTGAGCCAGGAGGTCCTGCGGCAGCGGGCCGCCGGGCGCGACCGGATGCCCGACGAGGTGCTGCGGCGGATCGTGTCGCAGTCGGCCAAGCGGTTCGGCAACTCGCAGCTCGCCCAGTGCGCCAACCAGATCGCCGCCGACATGATGCCGGGCAACGCGGCGCTGCACGGCTACTCGGAGGCGTATGTCAGCAGCAATGAGTATGCCCAGTCCGTACAGCGCGAACTGCGCGACATCCTCGGGCTGGTGGGCACCGACCGGTTCAGCTTCAAGGACCTCATGACGCTGCGCGACGCCGGCAACGAGACGTTCGACGGCCACACCGACGTGCCGGCCGTCCTCTGGCAGAACGGCCTGCTCGGCTACGCCGAGCGACCGGGCACCCACCGCTTCTACTCGCTCGCCGACATCGACGAGTTCGACGTCCCCGACGATGTGGAGGAGTACGTGTTCCACCCTGTCGTCATCGATGCCGTGCGTGCGGTGACGTCGGCGGGTCGCCAGCCCATCCATCCGTACGTCGGCGAGTGACCGGCCGCCGGCCCGGACCGCCTCAGGCCGCGGCCGACATCAGCACCGCGAGCTCGTCGCGCGACGACAGGCCGGCCTTGCGGTAGATCTTGCTCAGGTGGTACTCGACCGTCTTTGCGCTGAGGAACAGTGACGCGGCGGCTTCGGCGTTGGTCGCGCCCTCCGCCACGGCCAGGGCCACCTGCAGCTCCTGCGGTGTGAGCTTCACGTCGCCGCCGACCACGTGAGAGGTCATGTGCTCACCGGTCGCCGCGAGCTCGACGCGGGCGCGCTCGGCCCACGTCGCGGCACCGAGCTGCGCGAACAGGTCGAGCGCGGTGCGCAGGTGCGTCCGTGCATCGGTGCGCCGACGGTTGCGGCGCAGCACCTCGCCGTAGCACAGCAGCGTGCGTGCGCGTTCGAAGGGCCAGCGCAGCATCCGGTGCAGCTCGAGGGCTGCGTCGAAGTGCGCCACGCCGGCGAGGGTGCCGTCGGACAGCCCGCGGATGCGCTCCCGCGTCCAGGCCGCCCGCACGGACCCGTCACGTGCCGCCGGCTGTACCTCGTCGTCGATCAGGCGCGCCGCCTCGTCGGTCCGTCCGGAACGCACGAGCGCCTCGGCCAGATCGCCGGCTGGTTGGACCAGCATGACGTCGGCGACGCCCATCCCGTGCATGTCGTCGCGCAGCCGGGTGAGGCGGGCGGCGGCGCCGTCGATGTCGCCGTCACCGAGCTCCAGCAACCCGCGCGCGGCAGCCGTGTACAGCGGCATGCAGCCGATGCGGTACCTGTCCGCGAGGTGCTCTGCCCGTGACAGGTGCTCCTCCGCCTCGGCGTGGTCCCCACGCGCGGCGTACAGGTGACCGAGGAAGAACACGCCGTAGGCGTTGGCCTGGTGGGTCTCCTGTGCCAGCTGCACCGATTCTGCGGCGCGCGCCACCCCCTGCTGCCAGCGGCCGAGGCGCAGGTCGACCCCCGAGCGCAGTGCCAGCGGATACGGCAGCACTCCCAGCGCGCTGTGCTGTCGGCACTCCGACGTCAGGCGCTCAAGCAGCGCGTCCGCGCGTTCCAGGTCCTCCAGCCACATCGCGATCATCGCCGTGAAGATGGTCTCCTGCGCGCGCCGTAGCGTCGACTGCCCCTCGAGCCAGCTGTGGACGGGCTCGAGCAGTTCGCGCGCGCCGTGCCGGTCCCCGTGGGTGGCGCGACAGACGGCCAGCATCACGTCGGCCACGCGACGGGTCGTCGTACCGCCCCGGCGGCTGACGCGTCGCGCCCGCTCGGCCAGGGCCAACGCGGTCCCGACCTCCCCGAGCATGAAGGCGGGCACGGCGGCGTCGGCCAGCATCCGTGCCGCGCGATCGGGATCCAGGTCGACCACGGCCTCGGCCTCGCGCTCGAGCAGCGGCGTCACGCCCACCGGCGCCTCCTGCCACATGCGGACGTAGCCGCGGAGGTGCTGGACCTCGGCGCGCGCGACGGGGTCGGTGACGGCGTCGGGCGCGTCGGCGAGCAATCGGCCGGCACGGCCGACCCGGCCCGCCAGCTGCCAGCACTTGGCGGCCTGGGTCAGGCGCCGGATCCGCGGTTCGGACGCCCGTGTCAACTCAGCGGCGCGCTCGAACGCTCTGGCCGCCTCGACGTAGGCGCCGCGTACGCGCGCGCGGGCCCCCATGTCGTGCAGCGCGTACGCCACCTCGTCGTCGGGAGCCAACGCCGCCGCGGCGAGGTGCCACGCGCGCGCGTCCGCAGCCCGGTCACCGGGGACGAGCTCGTACGCGTCCGCGAGTGCACGATGGGCGGCGCACCGGCTGGCCAGCGATGCGCCGTGGTAGGCGGTCGATCGCAGCAGCGGGTGCTGGAAGCTGACCTTGCCGTCGCCGACTGCCACGATCCGTCCACGCTCCGCTGGCTCGAGGGCGACGATGCCCAGGCCGGCCTGGTCGAGGGCCGACGTGATGGGCGTCAGCTCGCCGGACTGGTCGGCCGCGGCGATGGTCAGCGCACGACGGGTCGCCACGGGCACGTCCCCCAGGCGCGCGTCGAACACGCGCTCGAGGGACGCGCCGGCGGGCAGCGGCATGCGACCGGGCGGACCGTCGTCGCGGATCAGCGTCGGGATCTCGGTCAGCGCCAGCGGGTTGCCGCGCGACGTCTCGACAAGGCGGCGACGCACCGCGTCGCTGACGCCGTGCGGGGCGTGGCGGTCGACCAGTCGACCGGCCGCGTCGTCGTCCAGCCCGTCCAGCTCCAATGTCGGGATCCCCGCGTCGACGACGTGATCACGTGGTGTGGGTCGCGCCGCGAGCAGCATGGCGATGCCCTCGCCGTGGAGACGCCGTGCGGTGAACCGCAGGGCCTCCGCTGACGACGGGTCGATCCAGTGCGCGTCGTCGACCGCGACCAGGACCGGGCCGTCCTCGGCCACCGCTGCAAGGATCCCCAACGTGGCCGCGCACACTGCGAAGTGGCTGGTGCGCTCGGTCGGCGCGAGCGCCAGCGTGCTCTCGAGCGCAGCACGCTGCGGCGGCGGCAGCGACGCCATGTGCCCGGTGATCGGTCGCAGGATGTCTGACAGCCCGGCGAACGGGATCTCGGACTCCGACTCGTACCCCGTCGTACGCAGCACGACGAACTCTTCGGCCAGTTCCACGGCGTGCAACAGCAGCGCGCTCTTGCCGATGCCGGCCTCGCCCCGGATGACGACGGCCCTGCTGTCGCCGCCGCGGACGTCGTCGAGCATGCTGCGCAGGCGCGCACGTTCGGGTGCGCGCCCCAGGAGCTCCGTCATGCTCACGCCCCCGGAGCCCCGTCAGCCCATGACTGCGGACGATGGCGACATCTTCACGGATGGTAATGGATGACGGCGTCGGCAGGCCATGGGCTTCTCAGCATCTGTTCCGTCTGATCCCAACGAGTGGCTGACATCTGCCAGGTCATGCCCGCGGCGCTGCGCACTCCCTGATCCGACCCCGGGCCGACGCGTCACACGGCCCTGGGGACTAGGGACCGTCCCTGACGCGCCGCGCCCGCCGGTCGGCGATCGTGAACCTCGGATGGGGGGACCGGTGCGGGAGGGAGAGCGCACATGGACGCACAGGTCGCCAACCTGGTGATGCAGGCGCGCGCCGGCGAGCGCGACGCCTGGGAGGAGCTGATCGCGCGCTTCGACGGACTGATCGTGGGGATCGCACGGTCGTTCCGCCTGGGCTGCGACGACGTGTCCGACGTCGTGCAGACGACATGGCTGCGCGTGTTCGAGTCGATCGACGGCATCCGTCAGCCCGAGCGGATCGGTGCGTGGATCGCGACGACCGCGCGCCGCGAGTGCCTGCGGTTGCTGCGGATGGCCGGTCGGGAGCGCCCGACCGACGATGTGGACATCGACGAGGGCACGCCGGCGTTCGCTGCACCGGGGGAGGAGCTGGTCGATGCCGAGGAGCACGCTGCGGTCCGGGCCGCCGTGGCCGGGTTGTCCGACCGGCACCAGCGGCTGATGGGCCTGCTGATGGCGCACACCCGGCCGTCGTACGCCAGGGTGGCGAGAACTCTGGACATGCCGGTCGGCAGCATCGGCCCGACGCGCATGCGGGCCATCGACCGGCTGCGCAACGATCCGCACGTGATCGCCATCCAGGGGATCGCCGCCTCCCGGTGAAGCACGCGGGGCGTGACGATGCGATGCCGCGCCACGCCGTGTGGCTACCATGAGGATGCGGCCGGGTCGCTGACCCGGCCGCATCACGCGTCCTTCGAGCCTGTCGAGGTGAGCCCAACCGTGGCATCCAGCCCACCGTCGTCCGCGAACACCGATGATGTGCGCGCCGCCGCGTCCCGCCGACGCACGTTCGCGATCATCAGCCACCCCGATGCCGGCAAGACGACGCTCACGGAGAAGTTCCTGCTGTTCGCCGGCGCTGTGCAGGAGGCGGGTGCGGTCAAGTCGCGCAAGCAGGCGCGCACCACGACCAGCGACTGGATGGAGCTCGAGCAGCAGCGCGGCATCTCGATCTCGTCGACCGCGTTGCACTTCACCTATGGCGGGTGGTGCTTCAACCTGCTCGACACGCCGGGACACGCCGACTTCAGCGAGGACACCTACCGCACCCTGTGCGCCGCCGATGCCGCGGTGATGGTGCTCGACAGCGCGCGCGGGTTGGAGCCGCAGACGCTCAAGCTGTTCAAGGTGTGTCGCGACCGCGGGCTGCCGATCGTGACGTTCGTCAACAAGTGCGACCGCCCGGGACTGCCGCCGCTCGAGCTGCTGGACCAGATCACCGCCAAGATCGGACTGCGCCCGGTGCCGCTGTCCTGGCCGGTCGCTGACGGCGGGGACTTCGCGGGCATCGTCGACCGCGCCACCGGCGACCTCGTCCGCTTCGAACGTACCGACCACGGCGCGACCGTCGGCGGCGAGCGCCGCGAGCCGTTCGCCGACGCCGACCCCGGGGCGTGCCCGCCCGATCGCTGGCAGGCGGCGGCCGAGGAGTTCGCACTGCTCGACCTCGAGGGGCTGACACTGGACCGCGATGCGTTCCTCGCCGGCACCGAGACACCGGTGTTCTTCGGCAGCGCGCTGGCCAACTTCGGCGTGCGGATGCTGCTCGAGCGCTTCGCCGACCTGGCGCCCGCGCCGGCGCCGCAGCCGGTCGCCGGCGGTGACGACCGACCGGTCGAGGCGCCGTTCTCGGGGCTCGTGTTCAAGGTGCAGGCCAACATGGACCCGCGCCATCGCGACCGGGTCGCCTTCATCCGTGTGAACTCGGGCCGCTTCGACCGGGGCATGACGGCGACGCTGGCGCGGACCGGCCGACCGTTCCAGCTCAAATACGCGCATCAGCTCTTCGCCCAGGACCGCAACACAGTCGACTCGGCGATGCCCGGTGACATCGTCGGCGTCGTCAACGCCGCCGGTCTTCAGGTCGGTGACACGCTCTACGACGGTCCTGCTGTGCGGTTCCCACGGATCCCCACGTTCGCACCCGAGCGCTTCGCGCTGGTGCGCAACCGCGACACGGGCCGGTACAAGCAGTTCCGCGCCGGCCTCCAGCAGCTCGACGAGGAGGGCGTCGTCCAGGTGCTGCACCGTCCCGAGTTCGGACACCAGGAGCCGGTGCTCGCCGGTGTCGGCCAACTGCAGTTCGAGGTGGCCGAACACCGCATGGCGAACGAGTTCGGCTGCGCGGTCAGCCTCGCGCCGGCGCCGTGGTCGCTGGCCCGCCGGGTGGATCCGGCCGACGCCGACCGTCTGCGGGGCGCCCGCCGGGTGCAGCTCGTGACCAACCGCCACGACGAGGTGCTGGCGCTGTTCGAGTCGGAACACGTGCTGCGCTGGATCCGGGAGGACCATCCCGACGTCGAGCTGTCCCAGCTCGGCCACGACCGCGCCGTCGCGACGGTCGGATGAGCGGTCCCGGTCAGGTCGTGCTGCTCGATGCCGAGGCCGGCGTCGTCGGCGCGATGGACAAGCTCGCGGCACATCAGCGTGCCGTGCGCCATCTGGCGTTCTCGGTCATGTTGCGCGACGACGATGGCGCGATCCTGCTGCAACGGCGCGCCGAGGCCAAGTACCACTTCGCCGGACGCTGGTCCAACGCCTGTTGCAGCCACCCGCGGCCGGACGAATCCGTGACGGCGGCGGCCCGACGTCGGGTCCGCGAAGAGCTCGGTGCCGCCTGCGGCCCGCTCGCAGTGTCGGGTGCCTTCTGGTACCGCGCCGACGATCCCGCCTCCGGCCTGGTCGAGCACGAGTACGACGTCGTGCTCGTCGGCGCTGCCGCTGCGCTGACCAGCTACGCCCCCGATCCGGCCGAGGTCGACGACCTGCGGTTCGTGCAGCCCACCGTGGTGCGGGCCGCGCTCGAGCAACGACCGCAGCAGTTCACCCCGTGGCTGGCGCAGGTGCTCGATGTCACGGACGGTGGCGGCGCACCGGTCGTGGCCGACATCCCCGTCTGAGCCGTCCTGGCGCGACGTGTCACCCTGTGGTTCGCGCTCGCGGCGGGCCCGCTCGGCCGCCGAGCTCGCCGTCCTCGATCGCGCCGGCGCCGCGGTCACCATCCGGATGGATGGCGCTCCGCTGCGTCAGCCGGTGCCGGACGCCGTCGACCGCCACCCCGGCTGCGCGCGCATCCCGGCGATCATGACCGACGCGACCAGGTCGTAGGCCGCGTTGATCGTCAGCTCGGACTCCTTCGACATCGGACCATCGACGAACAGTTCGGCGATGCCGTGGACCATCGCCCAGGCGTAGAGCGCCAGTCGGTAGGTCTCGGGATCGTCCGCGTCACCCGCCTCGAGGCATCTCGCGACCCGGTCGAGCAGCACGCCGAACGCATTGTCACCCGCCGCGCTCAGCTCGGGGTCGTCGTGGTCGAGCAGTTCCGGACGGAACATGACGTTGAAGTACGCGGTGTCCGTGCTCGCGAACCTCACATACGCCGCGCCGCACTCGCGCAGTGCCTGCTCGGGATCGTCGTCCCGGCCGGACGCCTGCAACGCGCGGGTGAAGCGCCGGAACCCACGGACGGCGAACGCGGTGAGCAGACCGCGCTTGTCGCCGAAGTGGTGCATCGGGGCCGTGTGCGACACGCCCACGTGCCGCGCCGCCGCCCGGACGCTGACGGCGTCGACGCCTCGCTGATCCACGATGTCGGCAACCGCGTCCAGCAGGGCCTCGGGCAGGTTGCCGTGGTGGTAGGCGTGGTCCGCCCGAGAGGTGGTCACAGCGGGGCTCCCGACGTCGGTCGGTGACAGGGGTGGTGACGGAGGGCATTCCACGCCATAACTTGTCACCGTAAAGTTTACAACGGACCCGCTGGCCGGCATCGCGCCCCGCTGTCCCGCTCGCGAGCCGTGCTCGGGAACATGGTGGTCGCGCGCCGATCGGTGATCGTGCTGTCGCTGGCGGCGGCGGTGACTGCGGTGGCGGCGGGCGCCGCGCTGCGCGTGCCGACCGAGTTCGACGTGCGTGACTTCTTCGCGGCCGACACCGACTTCGTCGTCGGCCTCGACAAGCTCGCGGGCACGTGGGCGAGCAGGGCGGCGAACCGGCGGTCGTGTCGATCGAGGCGGACCTGCGCGACCCCGCCGCGGTGGCGGCGCTCGACCGGTTCGCCGAGGACGTGCGACAGCTCGACTCGGAGCGGTTCGCCAGGGACGACGACGGGGTGGTCGACCTCGACACGGGCCTGCTGGTCGCGGGGATCGTCATGCGCTCGCTGCGCTCGGCGCTGATCAGCGTCGTGCCGATCCTGCTGGTCGTGACCCGGCTGTACGCGCTGATGTACGCCTGGGGCTACAGCCTCAACCTGGTCACCGCCACGATCGGCGCGATCTCGATCGGCGTCGGCATCGACTTCGCGATCCATCTCGTCATGCGCTACCGCGAGGAGCTCGCGTACCGAGGCGAACGCGAGTCGGCCCTGCGCGCCGCGGGCGAGGGCACGGGCACGGCGTTGGTGGCGTCGGCGGTCTCGAGCATCGCCGGCTTCGCGATCCTGGCGTTCGCGCCGATGCCGCTGTTCGCCAGCTACGGCCTGCTGACGGCCGTGATGATCGCGCTCGCGCTGGTCGCCACGCTGCTGGTCATCCCGCCGCTGCTGTGGGTGGCCACCGCGCGCCCGGCACCCCCGAGTTCCAACGCGCATGACGGGCGCGTACCGGTCATGACGTCATGATCGGTCGTGCAGGCACGGCTTCATGCCGTCGTGGGACGCGACGAGTGGCCGGACCGAGAGCGTGCGTCCTTGCGGAGCCGAGCGACTCGTCGTCGGTCCGGGCACGTGCGCGCCGTCGGTTGGTGGCCGGCTGGACCAGGAAGCGGCCGCATTCCCGGCCGCGATGGCCCCGGCCCACCGGGAACCGGCCGGAGTGTGGTCGGCGACAGCGTCGCGGACCTGCACGCGTCGTGTCAGTAGTGGTACGGGAAGCTCGACCAGTCCGGGTCGCGCTTCTCGAGGAAGGCGTCGCGACCCTCCTGCGCCTCATCGGTCATGTAGGCCAGGCGTGTCGCCTCGCCGGCGAACAGCTGCTGGCCGACCAACCCGTCGTCGGTCAGGTTCATCGCGAGCTTGAGCATCCTGGTCGCCGTCGGGCTCTTGCCGTTGACCTTGGCCGCCCATGCCAGGGCGGTGGCCTCGAGCCGGGCGTGGTCGACGACCGCGTTGACCATGCCCATGCGGTGGGCATCCTCGGCGGAGTACTCGTTGCCGAGGAAGAAGATCTCACGGGCGAACTTCTGGCCCACCTGCTTGGCCAGGTACGCCGACCCGAACCCGCCGTCGAACGACGCGACGTCGAGGTCGGTCTGCTTGAAGCGAGCGTGTTCGCGGCTGGCGATCGTCAGGTCGGCCACGACGTGCAGCGAGTGTCCGCCACCGGCCGCCCATCCGGGCACGACGCAGATGACGACCTTCGGCATGAAGCGGATCAGACGTTGCACCTCGAGGATGTGCAGGCGCCCCCTCCGGGCCGGATCGATCGAGGCGGCGGTGTCCCCCTCCGCGTAGCGGTACCCGTCGTGCCCGCGGATGCGTTGGTCACCGCCGGAGCAGAACGCCCAGCCGCCGTCCTTCGGTGAAGGGCCGTTGCCGGTCAACAGGACGCAGCCGACGTCAGGCGTCTGGCGGGCGTGGTCGAGCACGCGGTGCAACTGATCGACCGTGCGCGGCCGGAACGCGTTGCGCACCTCGGGCCGGTCGATCGCGACTCGCACGGTGCCCTGATCGACCGCGCGGTGGTAGGTCACGTCATCGAGGTCGGCGAACCCGTCAACGGGTCGCCAGTGATCGGGATCGAACAGCTCCGACACCATCAGCCACGCACTCCTGTCGCTCGTGCGCGCCGAGCCTAATCGATCCCCGCCCGCCGGCTCGCTGGCGCTCGCCCTCACCCGGCGCTGCGCTCAGCGCGGGATGCGGGTGTGCTTGAACTCGTTGAGGTCGACGAAGCCGTCCATCAGGTCGAGCAGGCGCTCGACCGTCGCCGCCGCCGTCCCCGCGTCACCGTCGGAGCGGTGCATCAGGCGGACGAAGACTGCGCGGTCTCCGCAGATCAGCGTCGGCACGCCCCACACGTCGTGCTCGGCGGCCGCGGCCTCGTGCGCCTCGCTGACCGCTTTGAGCGCCCGGCCGTCGGCGACGTGGGTGAAGACCGCGCCGGCGTCGACCTCATGGCGCGTCACGATCTCACGCAGCCGGTCGGCGTCGCGCAGGTTGCCGCCCAGGTCGTGGCGCAGCGCGAACAGGTCGCGGTGCACGTCCGGGAACCGCTGCGGGTCGATGTCGCGCACCGCGGTGCCGACCTGCAGTGCGAGCAGGCCCGAATCGTCGGCCGGCCGGTCCCACACGGGCGTCTCGCCGTCGGCCACGTGGACCTGGCCGAGTGAGAACGGCACGAAGGTGACGTCCCAGTCGGCGCCGCCGAGCAGGGCGTCGACGACGAACTCGTTGGCGTTGCGGGCGAACGGGCAGCGGTAGTCCCAGGTGATCGCGAAGGTGCGCATGCGCGGTGCAACACACAACCTGGGGTCGACATTCCACTGATCACGTCCAGGGCTGGCGCACAGCCGAACATCCGTATACCATCCACTCGGATGGCGAACGGAGTATCGGACGGCGGCCGATGAGCGAAACGGAGAAGATCACGGTCAATCTCGGGCTGGTTGATCTCGGACAGATCGACCTGCTCGTTGCCGAGAGCTTCTACGCCAACCGCACCGACTTCATCAGGACGGCCATCCGCAACCAGTTGCTGCGCCATGACGAGGCGGTCCGCCGCACCGTCGATCGTCGGACGATGACCCTGGGGCTGCGCCACATCACCCGCGCCGAGCTCGAACAGGCACGCGCCGCGGGCACGCGACTGCAGATCCGGGTGCTGGGGCTGGCGACCATCGCCGACGACGTCACCGCCGACCTCGCCGCCGACACGATCGAGGCGGTCGAGGTGCTCGGTGCGTTCCGAGCGCCACCGCACGTGCGCCGCGCCCTGGCCGACCGCATCAGCTGACCGACGCCCCGAGGAGGACATCTATGCCGCGACCGCACGACCCGCCGACCGGCAACCGCACCCCGCTGTGGATGCATCGCGCGACACAGCTCACCCGCTCCGGTCGGATCCGTGAGGCGACGGCGTTGATCCAGCGGTCTCTCGGCAGATCGTCCGCGCAGGCCACTGCACCACCCACCGGCTCTCCACGGTCGGCCAGCGGCCGTCCCCGCTCCGGATCCAACGTGCGACAGCCGTCCGCTGACACGCCGCGTCGGGTGCAGGCCACCGTGATCCACACCGAGCGCACATCGGACCCCGGCCCGACACGCGTCGAGACGCGGTCCCCCGCGTCCGACAGGTCCACGTCGACCATCGAGGACACGGTAACGACCCCGGCAGGCAGCAGGCGCTACCGGTTGGAGGTCCCGTCGGCCACCGCCACCGGCCTGATCGTCATGCTCCACGGCTGCACGCAGGATGCTGACGACTTCTCGACCGGCACCCGGATGCACACGCTCGCCGCGGGCCACGGCATGCTCGTCGCGTACCCGGAGCAGACGAACGACGCCAACCCCTCGCGCTGCTGGAACTGGTTCCGGGCGCAGGACCAGCTGCGCGGTCGGGGCGAGCCCTCGATCATCGCCGAGCTCGTCCGCACCGTGGTCGCCGATCACGCGATCGATCCCGACCGCATCTTCGTTGCCGGGATGTCGGCGGGCGGCGCGATGGCGTTGGTGCTGGCGGCGGTCTACCCCGACCTGTTCGCCGCGGTGGGCGCGCACTCCGGGCTGCCGTACCGCAGCGCGCACGACCTGTCGTCCGCGCTGCAGGCGATGAAGGGTGGCGGCACCCCGTCGCGGGCCGCGAGGCCGGTCCCGACGATCGTCTTCCACGGCGACGCGGACCGCACGGTGCACCCCCGCAACGCCGAGCACGCGGTGGCGCACGCCACGGCACACACCTCCCGGCCGTTGGTGAGCGTGCACGAACGAACCGACGGTGGACGCGTGTCCACGCGCCGCGTCCACCACGCGCCCGACGGGCGGGTGCTCGCCGAGGCGTGGACCGTGCACGGCCTCGGCCACGCCTGGTCCGGGGGTGACCCGGGCGGCTCGCACACGGACCCGAAGGGACCGCACGCGTCGGCCGAGATGCTGCGCTTCTTCGCCGATCAACCGGGACGCAACTGACGGGCGCGGGCTCCTCGCCCGCGGGCTCAGCGACGTGTATCGGACAGCGGTGACACCGCCGGCGGTGTTCCTCGTGTCCGTTTCGCATCGCTGGGGCCCGAGCTCGACGGCTCAGCCGTCGGCGACCCGCTCCAGCAGCGTGGCCGCATCGCGTTCGGCCGCGGCGATCAGCCGCATCCGGCGCGCGAGCTCCGCGCGCAGCCCGGCGGCGCCGTCGGCATCCAGTGGGAACGCGTCGGCGGCATGGGCGCCGAGGGCGTCGAGCCGCTGCCAGATGGCCGAGAGCCGCTGCACCGCACCGGCACCTGACGCCGCATACAGCGCGGCGCGTTCGTCCTGCAGGCGTCGGGCCTGCGCCAGCAGGTCGATCCCATCCGGCAGTGCGGCCACGGCGAGCGCGCGCCACTGCCGACCCAGGTCGTCGTAGTGCTCCGCCGCCTCGTCGGCTCCGCGCACACCTGTCGCCGAGGCAACCTCACGAAGGAACGCCGCATACAGGGGCCGGGACAACCCTCTCCCGGTGCCGTAGTGCTCCACGAACAGGTGCAGCGACGTCAGGGCCGTCCAAAGGTGGCGTCCGGGCGGGAACATCTGCGCCCAGCCGTCACGGCCGTCGCCGACCATTCGGGCGGCGAGGTCGTCGAGGGCATCGATCCTCATGGCCCGTGCGCGGCCTCCGGTGAGCGTGGCGTGGCACGCCTCGATCGCGTCGCGTACGGCTGCGTCGAGCCCGACGTCCTCGTCCGGCACGGCGGTGACGGCGAGGACCCGGTGCCGTTGCTTGCGGATGCGTGCGCGGGCGGCGTCCAGTTGCTCGGATGCCACGACGACGGGTGCGGCGGTCAGGTCGGCGAGCGTCGCCGTGCCCGCGTCGTCGTCGACGCCCAGGACGGCGAGCACGTGGTACGCGCCACCCTCCCACGAGGCGGGCATCCCGCGGGTGCCCAACGTCGCGGCGTCCACCCATGCCGCGACGGGACCGTACGCGGTCAGTGCGCCCCGCAACTGCGTGGCCGCGGTACGGGCGCCCGCTGTCTCATGCACGGTGTGGGCGATGCCCAGGCGATCGAGGCCGGCGACCATGCCGTCCGCGATGTCGGGCCGACGCGCCCCGACGAACAGGGTCGACACGTCGTCGCGTTCGTACCGGAACGTGTGCACGGCCACGCCGACGCCGCCGGTCAGGCCGAACAGCATCGCCTCCGACCACGGCTGGCCGGTGTGGGGTGCCGTCGCCCCGACGGCCGTGAGGAGCACGCGCAGCGTCGCGGCTTCCGGTGTGACGCCGCCCAGATCGAGGGCCGCGTCGGCGGTGCCGTCGGACGTGTTGCCGGGGCGTGCCGACAGCACGATGTGACGTGCGGTCATGTAGGACTCGCCGGTCCGGTGCATGCGTGCACGGATCCGTGCCTTGAGGTGCTTGTGTGCGGTCATGTCGAGAATCCCTCCGGTGGCTCGGCGCGGGCCCCGCGCGCCGTTCACCAGCCACCGGTCGACAGGGCACGACCGGACATCGGACCCGAGGACATCGATCCCCTTCGCCTCCGCGTCCGCCGGGCGGCGCGGGCGCCCGGTCAGGAGGTCCGGCGTGGGACACGCCGAGGGTGACCGTACCGCACGCCGCCCGCCCGGTCGAGGTCCATGGTGCGGCGCGCCCGCCGCCCCAGGGCGTCGAGCGAGCCGCCCCAGGGCGTCGAGCGACACGTATCGGACACGACGGACACCGTCGGTGGTGTCCGTCGTGTCCGTTTCGCGTCGCTGGAGCGGTGTCAAGCGCTCAGCCGTCGGCGCGCGGCGGGGCGTACCGGGTGACGCCGTCCTGGATCACCCGGTGCAGGCGCCCTCGCACCGCCAGCAGCTCCAGGTGCGCCAGCGTCTCGCTGACCGCCAGCATCTGGTTGAAGACGTCGAGATCGTCGAATGCCCGTCCCCGACGGGTCCACCGCAGCCGCCAGGCCGCGTCGTACGCGGTCACCGCGCCCGCTTCGACCGCGTCCACCGTCGCATCGAGTCGTTCGTCGTGATGCTTCACCAGGGCTTCGATGCGGGCGTGGACGCTGTCGGTCACCGGCCCGTGCGCCGGCAGCAGCCACAGGTCGGGCAGCTCGCGCACCGCGGCCAGCGACCGCAGGTAGTCCCCGAGCGGAAGCTGCGCGTCGACGGGCTCGAAGCCGATCGACGGCGTGATGTGGGGCAGGACGTGATCACCCGCGAACAGCACTCCGCCGACCGTGTCCGCGAACACGAGGTGTCCCTGCGTGTGCCCTGGCGTCCGCATGGCCCGGAGCCGGCGGTCACCCACGACGAGGGCGGCATCGTCGTCGATCCAGTCGTCCGGCGGCGCCCAGTCGGCGAGGTCGAGCGGGCGCGACGCCCGACGTCGAAGCAGCGCCTCGGCGAGCGGGTCCGCACCGGCGGCGCGCATCCGCCGCGCCTGGGTATCCAGCGCGCGACGGTCGGGGGCGTGGATCAGCTCGAGCGACGGGCGTTCGCCGACACCCATGCTGACGCGCGTGCCCAGCTCACGGCGGACGGCGACCGCCTGCGTGTAGTGGTCGCGGTGCACATGGGTGACCAGGAAGCGCGTGATGTCGCCCAGCTCACGGTCGAGCTCCGCCAGCGCCCGCGTCAGCTGGCGGCGGGACGCCTCGAGCGCCCAGCCGCCGTCGATCAGCACCAGTCCGTCATCGGCCACGAGCGCGTAGACGTTGACCGCGCGCAATCCGTCGGACGGCAGGGGCAGCGGGATCCGGACGATGCCGGGCGCGACCGGGTACGCGCCGGGCTCGGTCCAGTCGTCGGGCTGGTCGAGCTCGGCAGCGGGCGTCAACCCCACACGTCCGCCGCGGTGTCGACGACCAGGCGCAGCTTGGCGACCTCGTCGTCGTAGCTCAGGCGGTTGCCCTCGGAGGTCGAGGCGAACCCGCACTGCGGCGACAGGCACAGTTGATCGAGGTCGACGTACCGCGACGCCTCGTCGAGCCGCCGTTTGAGGTCGTCGGGACGTTCGAGCTCGCCGGACTTCGTCGTCACCAGTCCCAGGACGACGTGCTTGCCCGGCGGCACGAACCGCAGCGGCTCGAACCCGCCGGAGCGCTCGTCGTCCCACTCCATGAAGAACCCGTCGACGTCGAGCTCGGTGAACAGCGCTTCCGCGACGTGGTCGTACCCGCCCTCGGCGACCCACGACGACTGGAAGTTGCCGCGACACATGTGCGTCGTGATCGCCATGTCGTCGGGGCGCCCCGCGATCGCCTCGTTGATGTGCCTGATGTACTCCACGTGCTGGTGATCGGGGTCGCCGCCCATCCGGCGCACGTGCTCCCGCTGTTCGGGGTCGTTGAGGTACGCGAGGCTGACGTCGTCGAACTGCAGGTAGCGGCACCCCAGGTCGTACATGGCCTGCACCTGTTCGGCGTACGCCGACGTGAGGTCGCTCCAGAACTGCTCCATGTCGGGATAGACCGTCTCGTCGATCGAGGCGCGCCCGCCGCGGTAGTGGATCATGCTCGGCGACGGGATCGTCAGCTTGGGCGTTGTCGAGGTCACCTGGTCGCGGAGGTAGGTGAACGCCTCGGCGAAGATCGGGCGCTCCAGCGTGATCCGCTCGTCGACGCGGAGCGCGGCGGTGTCGAACTCCATCCCACCTTCGCGGTTGCGGAACGACACGGTGATGCGATCGTCGGTGCGCCGGGTGCCGCCCAGTGCGTAGATGAAGTCCATGTGCCAGGACGCGCGCCGGAACTCACCGTCGGTGGCCGACTGCAGGCCGACCTCCTCCTGCATCCGCACGACCTCGGAGATCGCGGCGTCCTCGACGCTACGCAGCTCCTCGTCGTTGATCTTGCCCGCACGGTGGTCCTCGCGCGCCTGTAGCAGCGCTGCGGGTCGCAGCAGGGACCCGACGTGATCGGCTCGGAATGGTGGGGACGAACGCCTGGCCATGACGGCCTCCTCGCTGGAGGGAGTGTGTCCGGGTTCGTTCCAGTCGACCACGCGCCGCAAACGCCGTGCCGCGGCCCGGGCACGCCCCACCCTGGCGACGTCTGCGCGCCGCGACGCGGGCGCGGTGACGCGGTTGCGGCGACGTCCGCGCGCGGCGACGCGGGCGCGGTCACTCGTCCCCGTGGTGGCGGGCGACCGCCGCAGCGGCGATCGCGAGGTCCTCCATCGCGAGCCCCACCGACTTGAACACCGTCACGTCGTCGTCCGACCGTCGCACCGCCGCGCCCCGCACGACCTGTCGCAGGTCGGCGACGATGTCGTCGGGTGCCAGGTCGCCCGCGGCGATCGGGATCGCGAGGTCCCCGGCCTCAGCCAGCGCGGCCGCGCGGTCCTCGACGAGCAGCCGCCCGCGACGGACCGTGGTCGTGTCGAGCTCCCGGGCCGTCGGCTGATAGGCACCAACGGCGTTGACGTGGACGCCGTCGGGGAGCAGCGCGCCGTCGAAGACGGGCGACCGACTGGTCGTGCAGGTGCACACGATATCGGCCAAGGCAACCGAGGCGGGTCCGCCGACGCTCGCCGCGATGCCCTCGGCCGACAGTTCGTCGACCAGTGCGTGCGCCCCGGCGGGCGTGCGCGACACGACCGTCACGTGCGTGATCTCCCGCACTGCTCGCATCGCCGTCACGTGCGCCCGGCCCTGCATGCCGGCGCCGAACACGGCAAGCCGCGTCGCGTCGGCGCGTGCCAGGTGTCGGGTGGCCAGGCCCGACACCGCCGCCGTGCGCAGCCCGGTCATGGCCGCGCCGTCGATCAGGGCGAGCGGCGCGCGTATGTCGGGGTCGAACAGGACGTACACGCCGTGGATCAGATCCACCCCGCGGGCGGGGTTGCCTGGGGTGACGGTCACCAGCTTGACGCCCACTCCGGCAGGTGACGCGGCGGGCATCAGCAGCAGATCACCGCGGCCGACGTCCAGGTGGGTGCGTGGCGGTGCCATCGCGTCGTCGGCGGCGAACGCCTGCTCCAGGGTGTCGACGGCGGCGCGCATCGGCAGCGCTCGGAGCAGCGCCTCGCGGTCGATGAAGGGCGGCGGGTTCCTCATCGCAGCAGGAACCCGGTGCCCAACGGATCGTCGGGGTCGAGCGTGAACTCGTGCGCACCCGTCCGGTAGGCGGCACCGCTGACCTCGGTGACCACCGCACGATGGTCACCGACGCGCGCGTCGCCGGTCACCCTGCCGGTGAACGCCTGGCCGGCGATGCCCGTGGTGACCAGTTCGGTCCCACGGGGCAGTGCGCCGGTCGCGTCCAGCAGGGCGAGGCGCGCTGACACGCCGCTGCCGGTGGGGGAGCGGTCGACCTCGCCGTCAGCGAAGATCGCGACGTTGCGCTGGTGCAGCGCGCCGCGCTCCCACCTGGTCCGGTCGGTGAAGATGACGCCGTAGATGTCGCGGACCTCCCGCCGCTCCGGATGGACGGTCGTGCGCTGCGCCTCGATCGCGGCCTTGATCGACCGTCCCTGCCTGATCAGCGCCGGAAGGTCCTCCGCGCGCACGGTCGCGTCCACGTCGGCAGCGGGAAGCACGGCGTAGAACGCACCGCCGAACGCGATCGCCGGTCCCAGCCGCCTGCCGTCCACGGTGACGCGGACCTCGGTCGCCTCCAGGTAGGACGCGACGTTGGTGAACCTGACGGCGCGGACCCTGTCGCCGTCGACCGTCGCCGTCGCCACGAGGCGGCCCGACGGGGCGTCGACGGTCACGGTGGTCCGCGCACCGGTGACCGGCACGACGCCGTTCTCCAGCGCCCAGGTGACCAGCGCGATGGTCCCGTGCCCGCAGGCCGTCGAGTAGCCGGCGTTGTGGAAGAACACCACGCCCAGATCGCCGTCGCCGTCGTCCGGCTCGGTGACGAAGCAGCCGTACATGTCGGCGTGGCCCCGCGGCTCGTTGACCAGCAGTTGGCGCACGTCGTCGAGCCGGTCGGCGGCGAACCGGCGGCGTGCGGGCACGTCCGCGCCCTCCAGCGGCGGAACACCGCCCGTGACGATCCTGAACGGCTCACCCGCGGTGTGGTAGTCCACGGTCGTGACGGTGAGGGCCGGCGTGGTCGTGGTTGCCATCGGACGAGTACCGTACCCACGGCGACGGATCCGGTGGCACGAAAGGCAGCGATGGAACGGTCGTGGCAACCGCAGGACCGCGACGACGTCGCCGCCCTGCTCGACGATCCCGCCCGGGCCGCGGTCGCCGCGTCGGCGGCCGAGGCGGTCCGTGACGCCGCGGGGAGCGACACGGTGCTCGGCCTCGGGTCGGGGCGGGCCCTCTGGGCGACGATGGAGCTGCTCGGGCGGGGCGACGACCTCCGCGGCCTGCGCGTCGTGACCGCCTCGTCGACGACCCAGTGGATCGCCGGATGGTACGGCTTCGTGGTCGTCGAGCTCGACGGTGACGTGCGACCCGACCGCTACATCGACGGCGCCGACGAGGTCGCCGGCGATCTCGGACTGATCAAGGGGCACGGCAACGCGTTGCTGCGCGAGAAGCTGATCGCGGTCGCCGCCAGGTGGTTCGTCGTGGTCGCCGAAGCCAGCAAGCGCGTCGGGCGCCTCGGAGAGCAGTGCACCCTGCCCGTCGAGGTCGTGCGGTTCGGCTGGGCCGACACACGCCGTCGGCTCCGGCAGCGCTTCGGCGAGGTCACGGTGCGCACCGACCAGGGTCAGCCGCTCGTGACCGACGAGGGCAACCTGGTGCTGGAGTTCGTGCTGCCCGGTGACATCAGCGCGGTGACCGTCGCACGCGAGCTGGAAGCGACCGTCGGTGTGGTCGACCACGGTCTGTTCCTCGGTCTCGCCGACGAGATCCTGCTGGGAGGGCCGGACGGTACCGTCGAGGTGTTGACACGCGCGGACGCGACGGCCGTGTGGGACAGGAGCGCCCAGTGAGCATCACCAGGGTCGTCGAGGACGGTGTCGCCGTCGTGACGCTGGACGACGGCAAGGTCAACGCGCTCGACGTGGACGCCTTCGCCGCGCTCGACGAGGCGCTGGACGCGTGTGCCGACGACGCCGCCATCGTGCTCTGCGGACGGGAGGGCGTGCTGTCGGCCGGGCTCGATCGCGCACAGCTGTCCGCGCCGCCCGCCGAACTGCAACAGCTGGCCATCGCGCTGACCAGCACGACGATGCGGTTGTGGACCGAGCCCCGCCCGGTCGTGATGGCCGCCACCGGACACGCGATCGCGGCGGGCACGATCCTGGCGCTCGCGTGCGACCACGTGGTCGCCGCCGAGGGCGACCACCGCTGGGGCCTCAACGAGACGGCGATCGGGCTGGTGCTGCCGCAGTGGGTCGTCGACCTGGCGCGCAGCACGGTGCGCGCCGACCGGTTGGAGCGCCTGGTGCTGCCGGGCCGTCTGGTCGACGCGCGCGAGGCGCTCGACGTCGGATTCGTCGACGAGCTGGCGCCCGCCGACCAGGTGCGGTCGCGCGCGGTCGCGCGCGCCTTGGCGCTGGCGGAGCTGCCCCGTGCCGTGTACGCCGCCAACAAGCGCCGCCTGCGCGGGTCCGCGGCGGACGCCGCACTGGTCGCGCTGGAGGTCGATCCGCCGGTGTTGGCGCCGTAGCGGACGCCCCTCGCCGGACCGGTCGGCCTGCGACGGATCCGTGCCGAGCCGGACTCACGCCCCGTCGGATCGACGCGTTGTGGTCAGTGCTGCTCGGCGGGTTCGATCTGCGCGGGAGGCACCAGGTACGCCTCGCCCGGCTGCACCACGCTCATGACGAACCGGTTGGCGGTGCCGCCCGGGTTGACGTAGCTGTGTGGCAGCACCGCGTCGAACAGCACGGTGTCGCCGGTGCCGAGCTCGTGCCGCTCGGGGCCGACCGTGACGGCCAGGGCGCCGTCGAGCACGTGGAGCACCTCGACGGTCCCCTCGGGATGCGCGTCGCCGTCGAAGCTGTCGCCCGGCGCGAGGTGCCAGTCCCAGAGCTCGACGATGTCGGGCGGATCGGTGCCCATCAGGAACAACGCGCGGCTGCCCCGCACGCTCGTCCACAGTGCCGGCGTGTCCACGCTGCGCTTGATGCTCACCCGCGGGTCCTTGCCGGGATCGATCAGCGTGGCCACGCCGACGCCGAGCGCGTCGGCAAGGCTGCACAGCGTCGCGATGCTCGGGTTCGCCCGCGACTGCTCTACGCCGATCACGGTGCCCTTGCTCAACCCGGCGCGGTCGGCGAGGCCGTCCAGCGTGAGGTCGCGCTGACGTCGCAGCCGCCGGACGTTGCGTCCGATCGCCGCCGCCAGCACCTCCGAGTCCTGCATCACACCTCCCTGGTCCTGCGAACTCTACCGAACGGTCAATGCATTGCACCGTCGGACGCCGTCCACTAGGGTCAGCGAAGTGCACCAAAAGGTGCAGTGAACTGTTCGTCGCCGACCGGAGGTGTGCCATGTCGCTGCTGCTCGCGTTGGGGTCGGGGTTGACGTTCGGCGCAGCTGACTTCGCTGGTGGGCTCGCCGCCCGGCGGACGCCGGCCGTGTCGGTGACGCTGGTGTCCCAGGCGGTGGGGGTGGTCGTCCTGGTGCTGCTCATGGGCCTGCTGCCCGGCACCCCGTCGCCGGCCGCGTTCACGTCCGGCGCGCTGGCCGGGATCGCCGGTGCCCTGGGGCTCGTCGCCTATCTGCGCGCACTCGCGCTCGGACCGATGGGTGTCGTGGCACCGCTCGCGTCGGTGGCCGGCGTCATGGTGCCGGTCGCCGCCGGGGTGGTCCTCGGCGAGCGCCCCTCGCCGCTGGCGACCGTGGGCATCGTGCTCGGCGTCGTGGCGGTCGTCATCGTGGCTGGCGGCCGGCGCGTCGAGCGCCACACGGTGCTGTCGGCGGGGCCCGCGCTGGCCCTGCTGGGCGGTGCAGGCTTCGGCGTGTTCTTCGTCCTGCTCGACCGCACGCCCGACGGTTCCGGTCTGTGGCCGCTCATCGGCGCACGCGGATCGTCCCTCGTGCTGCTCGCCGTGATCGCGGCGGTCGGTCGTGTCGCGCTGCCGTCGCGGTCGGCACTGTCGCTGATCGCGGTCTCCGGCGCCCTGGACATGCTCGCGAACATCCTCTTCCTGTTCGCGACCCGCACGGGACTGCTGACGATCTCGGCCCTGCTGACGTCGCTCTATCCGATCGTCGTCGTGATGCTCGCGCGCCAGCTGCTGGCCGAGCGTCTGGGGCGACCGCAGACGGTCGCGGTGGCGTTCGCCCTGATCGCTGTGGCACTGATCACGATCGCGTGATCCCGGGATCGGTCGTCGCGGACCGTCCGTGTGGGTCGCGACAGTCGTCCGGGAGCGGCAACGCGGTCAGCCAGAAGGCGTGCTCGGCCGGCCAGCGGTTGGCCCACGCAGTCGTGATGGCCTCGTGCAGGCCCTCCGCCGCGGTGTCCGGCGCCTGGATCTCGCGATAGTCGTCGACCCGGAACCCGGCGTCGCTGGCGAGCGCGAACCACTCGCCGACCGTGGGCACGAACTCGATGCCCCCGGGATCGTCGACCGCGTCGCGCCAGTCGTAGCGGTGGCCGCCGAACCACGGGCGCACCAGTTCGGTCCCGGACGGGACGCTGCCGTCGAGTGGAGCGGTCGACGTGGCCAACGGATGCGCGGTCAGGAACGACAACGTGCCGCCGTCGCGCAGGAGCCGCCCCGCCTCGGCGAGGAAGGCTGTCGGCTCGCACCACAGCACCGCCCCGTACTCGCTGATGGCGAGGTCGAACGCACCATCCGACTCGGGCACGTGCTCGGCGGGGCCGTGGTGCAGGATCAAGGGGACGTCGTGCTCGTCGGCAAGACGCCGCGCCGTGCGGAGCTGGTTCGCGGACAGGTCGATCCCCACCACGCGGCGCGCGCCCCGGCGGTGCGCCCACGCCGACACGTAGGCCGTGCCACATCCGAGCTCGATGACGTCGGCGTCCGTCAGATCGTCGGGCAGCAGCGGGGCGTGCTCGTCCGCGACGCTCCACGCCCCCCAGGTGGGGATGTCGGTCGCCCACGAGCGCTCGCCGCGGGCGATGTAGCTGTCGGCCTGCGCGTCCCAGTACCGACGGTTTTCCTCGGCGTAGCCGGGCATCTGCTCCACGACGTCTCCGATCACGTCCACCGCTGTCGTGGCAGCATGATCCCATGCCTCCTGTCGGTTCCGTCGTCGCGTTCGCCGCGTTGTCCTTCGTCCTCATCGTCGTGCCGGGTCCCAGCGTGATGTTCGTGGTCAGCCGCGGTGTGGCGCTGGGCCGTCGCGCCGCGCTGCTGACGGTGGCCGGCAACGCCGCGGGCGTGTACGTGCAGGTGTTGCTGGTCGCCGTCGGACTCGGCGCCATCGTGCAACGGTCGATCGTGCTGCTCGGTGCCGTCCGATTGCTCGGCGCCGCCTATCTGGTGTGGCTCGGGATCCAGGCGATCCGCCACCGGGGCGGACTCTCGGGCGTGGTCGACGTGGCGGGACGTGGTCGGTCGGTGCGCTCGGTGGTCGCCGACGGGTTCATCGTCGGTGTGGCCAACCCCAAGGCGATCGTGTTCTTCGCCGCCATCCTTCCGCAGTACGTCAGCGCCGCCGGTGCGCCGATCGGAATCCAGATGGCGATGCTCGGCCTGGTCTTCGTCGGCATCGCGCTCGTGTCGGACAGCGTGTGGGGCCTGGCGGCGGGCACCGCGCGGCGGTGGTTCTCCCGCTCGCCGCAGCGCCTGGCACGGCTCGGCGGTCTGGGCGGCCTGACGATGATCGGCCTGGGGGTGCACCTGGCGGTGACGGGACGCGGCGACTGAGGCGGGGCGGTCGACGCGGCGGGGGCGGTTGACGGGCGGTCCGGGCGATGGCGCGGCGGGGCAGGCGATGGCGCGGCGGGGCGGTTGACGCGGCGCGGCGGTTGACGCGGCGCGTTGGGGCGGGCGACGCGGCGGGGCGGGCGATGTGGCGGGCAGTTGACGCGGCGCGGTGGGGCGGGCGATGTGGCGTTCGGCTACCGCCGTGGCGTTAACCGGCGCGCCGAACCGAACGGCGTCGGTCGGTGGTACTGCCCACGCAGCGGACTCGACCGGAGCGCACGACCGGCAGGCGTGACCAGTCACGTGCGCCGTGCGACGCCGGCTACGGCGCGCGCAGCAGGGCGCGCGCCGGGGAGCCGTCCGAGCCCGGGATGAGCAGGGGCAGGACCGTCAACTCGTACGGCCCCGCGACCACATCGGCGAGATCCAGGCTCTCGAGCACGACGACGCCGGCTCCGAGCAGTGCCTTGTGCACCGGGTAGTCACGCGTGTCCGCGTCGAACGGCTCGACCGACAGGTAGTCGATGCCGACCAGGCGGATCCCCCGGTCGATGCACCACCGTGCCGCTCCGGCGTCGAGCGCCACGTACTGCTCATCGAACGTGGTCGCATGCGCGGACCATCCCGAGTTCGCGGTCCGCGCGAGCAGTCGTGCGGCATCGCTCGGGATGCGTGCCGCAGCGAGCACGTCGGCGGTGATGAGCCGGACGTCACGGGGCACGTCGATGACCTGGGCCGGGCCGATCAGGGCGTCCAACGGCAGTGTCTCGATGCCACCGCCGTCCGGCAGGAAGTGTGACGGCGCATCGATGTGCGTGCCCGCGTGGGCGCCGAGCTGCAGGTGCGACACGCGCATCGCGTCGCCGGCGGCGAACGACGCCACCTCCGTGCGGGCGAACCGCTCCACCACGCCGGGCCAGGTCACGAGCTCCGGCCGCAGGGGGGCGCTGATGTCGTGGATCGCGGGCACGCCGTCCGGCACCGCGGTCGTGGGCGTCGTCATGGGAGCACCGTAGCAACGCACGGCCACCACGCGCCCGGTGTGCCGGGCCGACGGCATTCTCACTGTCAGTCGGGAAGCAGTGGTACGGACATGCCGATGTCGCGGCCCAACAGCGCCCCGCGTGACAGCGCCTTCGTGCCGAAGCGATCGCGGACCTGATCGACGGCGGCATCGATCGCGTGGGCCGTCTCGCGTTCGAACGGCAGCACCAGTTGCTCCGCGCCGGTGTTGGTCAGGTTGGCGATCGAGACCCCGACCAGGGTGCAGCCGTGCGCGGTGATCAGCGGTCCGGCGGTGCGCAGCAGCGCCGTGGCCGTGGCCAGCAGCGGCGGCGTAGCCGCGGTCGGCGTCACCAGCGTGTGCGATCTGGTGATGCGCGTGAAGTCGTCGAAGCGCAGCCGCAACGTGACCGTGCGGCCGACGCGCTCGGCCGTCCTCATCCGCCGCGTGACCCGGTCCACCAGACCGATCAGGACGACCTCGATCTCGTCGAACGGTGTGGCGCCGCGGCCGAGCGCGCACTGGGATCCCATCGACCGGCGCCGGCGCCCGACGTGCACGGGACGCGGGTCACGGTTGTGCGCCAGTGCGTGCAGGTGCCGTCCGGCACCGGTACCCAGCATCGACTCGAGCGCGGCGAGGGGCAGATGCGCGACCTCGCCGACCGCCGTGATCCCTCGATCGCGGAGCTTGCGGGACGTGACCGGTCCGACGCCCCACAACCGCTCGACCGGCAGGGCGTGCAGGAAGTCGAGCTCCTGTTCCGGCGGGACGACCAGCAGCCCGTCCGGCTTCGCCACGGCGCTGGCGACCTTGGCCAGGAACTTCGTGCGGGCGACACCGACCGTGATCGGCAGGCCCACCTCGGTGAGCACGTCGCGTCGGAGGCGACGCGCGATCTCCGGGGGCGTCCCGGCCGTCCGGAGCAGGCCCCCGACGTCGAGGAACGCCTCGTCGATCGACAGACCCTCGACCAGCGGGGTCGTGTGGTCGAAGACCTCGAACACTGCCCTGCTCGCCTCCGTGTAGGCGCGCATGCGTGGCGGCACCACGACCGCCTGCGGACACAGCCGGCGCGCCTGTGCGCCACCCATGGCCGTGCGGACGCCGAACGCCTTGGCCTCGTAGCTGGCCGCCAGCACCACGCCCATGCCGACGATCACGGGCCGCCCCCGCAGCCGCCGGTCGTCGCGTTGCTCCACCGATGCGTAGAACGCATCCAGATCGGCGTGCAGGATCGACGACACGAACACATGTTCGCCCGTGGAGGGCCGGTGTCAAGTCTCCAGCGACGTGGTCCGGACACCAGCAACACCACCGACAGTGGCGGTCATGTCCGGAACATGACGGTCGGGGCGACGGCCCGCGCGACTCGCGGCGGCGTCCACCAGCGCCCCGACGTGTCGCGGACGATCGAGGTCGGGCCACGTCAGTCGCACCACCTCGAGCCCGGTGGCGCGCAGGCCGTCTTCGCGGCGCTTCTCGCGCAGGAGTTCGTCTCGCCCCTGCGCGCCCTCGTACTTGACTGCGCCGTCGAACTCGACGACCACGTCCAGTGCGGGCAGCAGGAAGTCAACACGGGCCGTGCGGCCGTTCGGCAGGCGGATCGGTACCTGCTGGAGCAGGTCCGTGTGCCCCAGCGCCCGCAGCACCAGCCGCGTCAGCGTCTCGCCCGGTGACTCGCTGTCGGCGCCGGCCAGAGCGACGATGAGGGCGGCGGCCGCGCGCCCATGACCGAGGCGTACGAGCGCGCGCGCCTGCCGGAGATCCTCGTGATCGACGAGCCCGCGGTGCAGCGCGGCCTCCGCCACGACCATCCCGGCGCCGACGCCGTGCCAGTCGGCGACCTGCAGAACGGCGACCGCTGCGGTACACGACTGCAGGCCGTCGACCGCACACCTCGCGGCCGCCGGCAGTTCGGGATGGACCTGCACGGGCTGGCGACGCGCGACCCGTCCCGTGCGTCCGGGACGCGTGCGGGTGAGATGGACGACGTCGAGGTCGACGCGATGGGTCGGCAGTCCGTACGCCACGATCGCCGAGGTGTGGCTCAGCACGACTCCGCCGTAACGACCCAGCACGGCGCGGCACCGGAGCAGATGCCGGTGCTCCGGTGACGCATCGCGCCACAGCGCGGCGGGAACGTAGGCGCCGCGGTCGACCCTGCGCAGCACGCCGGCCTGAGCCAGGCGCGTCAGCGTGCGCTGGTCGACGTTCCATGTCGCGGCCTCGGCAGCGGTGAACGGCTGTGGTCCGGCGGTCAGCGCTGCCAGTCGATCGTCCATGCCATGCAGGGTGCCGCGGGGTCGTCCGGCGGGCGGCGCCTGTCCACAGCCACCGGCCCGAGCGACGCGATTCGGACATCACGGACACCGGCCGCGGTGTTCCCCGTGTCCGATTCGCGTCGCCGGGATCAAAGGCGTCCCGGCCGCGGTGTCCCCCGTGTCCGATTCGCGTCGCCCGGACCAAAGGCGTCCCGGCCGCGGTGTCCCCCGTGTCCGATTCGCGTCGCCGGGATCAAAGGCGTCCCGGCCGCGGTGTCCCCCGTGTCC
>DASUUK010000040.1 GCA_036374135.1 Euzebyales bacterium | reverse complement strand
CGAGCACGCGATGCGTGCGCACATGACGCGGCTGGCGTTGCGCTCCGCGCAGGCGCGCCGCACCCGCGCGGAGGGTTCGCGGTGACCCCCGCACGCGACGCGTGGTTCCAGGGCAACCGCGTCCGGCTCGATCTCAACGCCCAGGCCGCCGCGCAGCTGCGCGACGCGCTCGACCGCATCATCCGCAGCGACCCATCCCGGGGCGCGGCGCTGGCCCGCTCGGACGTGCGGCTACCCGACGGCCGCCCGCTGCGAGTCTCGATCCGCCTGACCGACGCCGGCACGATCCGCGACCCAAACGGCGTGTACCGAGGCTCGGAGGGTGTCGCGTACGTCGACGTCTCGGGCGACTTCGACACCCACGTCGCCGCCCGACAGGTCATCGATGCGGCAATGCGCCCGTACCACGAGGTCCCTCGGTCCGAACAGGCCGCCACAGAGCTCGACGCCGCCCGTGTTGACCGGGCGCTCGACGTCCGAGCGCCTACGGCCGCCGCGCTCGACGGGCAGACACGAGATGCCGTGCGCGCTCGCGCGCAACAGGCGGCCGACCAGACCCGCAGCCAGCGGATCGCTGATGTCGTTCGTCGGTCGCGGGATCTCGGGATCGGCTGGGAGCAATGACCGGTCACGGGCGCTGCGGTCGTGGTCGTTCGTCACGCCGTGCCGGTAGCCGGTCCGTCGTGCTGGTCGGGCTGCGGATCGTGGCATTCCAAAGGAATGCAAGGGTGTGGTCGGATCTTCGGCTCGTCGCGCTGTGGTGGTCCTGGTGCTCATCGGGCTCGGTGCGATCTGCGGTTGCGGGTGGCTGCTAATGGTCGCCTCGGTCGCTGCGATCCGAGCTGGTGCTTGTGCGAGCGTGACGTACTACGTCGAGCAGGTCGCTCGTGATCGTCACGACTACTACGCCGGCCACGGCGAAGCGCCTGGGATGTGGCGCGGTGCGTTCGCCGATCACCTCGGTCTGTCCGGGCAGGTGGCTGCGGAGGACTTCCGCGCGGTGCTCGAAGGCGTCGACCCTGCGACGGGTACGCCGTTGAAGGCGCGTGCGAACCGGCGGATGGCGGCGTGGGACGTCACGTTCTCGCCGCCGAAGTCGATCTCGGCGCTGTGGGCCCTCGCGCCTGACGACGCCCGCGGTCAGGTGCGTGAGGCGCAGGCTGCGGCGGTGGATGCCGCGGTCGGCTACCTCACCGCCCATGCATGTGTCGTCCGGCTCGGCCGTGACGGCGTTGACCGGCAGGACGGGGCGCAGCTCGGGTTCCTGAGGGCGGACTTCGCACATCGCTGCTCTCGCGAAGGCGATCCGCAGCTGCACGTCCATTCGATCCTGGTCAACGTCGTCGAGGCGCCCGACGGGCGCCGCGCCGCGCTCGACGGCGGGTTGTTGTTCCAGCACGCGAAGGCTGCCGACGGCATCTACCAGGCCGCCCTGCGCGCCGACCTGACCCGCCGGCTCGGCGTCGGCTGGGAGCGCCGTGACGAGCAGTGGGAGGTCGCGGGCATCCCACCCGGCCTGTGTCGCGACTGGTCGAAGCGGCGTAGCCAGATCACCGCCGCGCTCGTCGCGCGCGGCCTCGACCCCGACACCGCCACGGGCCGCGCTGCGCAGACCGCTGCACTCGTCACCCGCCACGCCAAGGCCCACGTGGGCGACGGCCGGTCCCTACACGACCGCTTCGCCCGCGAGGCGATCATTGCCGGCCACAATCCCGAACGGATCCTTCAGGCAGCGCTTCACACCGACCTGCAGCACGGTCCGCCACGCGGCCCTCACGTGACGCGGCTGCTGGACGCGATCGCCGGGGCCGATGGCGTGACCAAGCAGGCGTCGAGCTTCTCCCGCCGCGACGCGGTCATCGACCTCGCCGCGCGGTCCGCGATCCACGGCGCCAGTGCCGACCATGCCGCCGGTCGCGTCGAGATCCTCGTCAACCGGCTGCTGCGCGACGACCGCATCGTCTCGGTCCTCGCACCCGCCGCGCGCACCACCAGCGAGCTGCTACGCGTGCGTGACGCCGCCGGCCGCATCATCCGCACCGTCGATCAGTCCGAACGGCGCTACACCACCATCGACCTGCTCGCCGCCGAGACCGAGCTGCTCCAGCGCGCCACCAGCCGGCAGCACGCCGGCGTCGGGCGTATCCCGGGCGCGATCGTCGACCAGGTCCTCGGCGCCCACCCGACGCTCGACTCGGATCAGCAGACGATGGTCCGCACGCTCGCCTCCTCCGGTGCAGGCGTGGACGTGGTGGTCGGCAAGGCCGGCACGGGTAAGTCCACCGCGCTGGGCGCCTACCGCGCCGCCCTCGATGCCGCCGGCGTCCCCGTCGTCGGCGTGGCGCCGTCTGCGACTGCCGCGCACCAGCTCGCCATGTCGGCCGGCATCCGCGACACCGCCACCGTCGATCGGCTCCTCGTCGAGCTCCGTCACCGCCGTCGCAGGCTGCCGCATGGCGTGGTCGTGGTGCTCGACGAGGCCGCGATGTGTCCCACCCGCAGCCGGCTGGCGCTGCAGCGCGCGGTGGATGCGGTCGACGGCAAGATCGTCGACGTCGGCGACCACCGCCAGATCCCCTCGGTCGATGTTGGCGGCGGCCACTACGTGCTCGCCCAGCGGCTCGGCGCGACCGTCCTCGGACAGAATCACCGGTTCCGCGACCCCGTCTTCCGCGACGCCGCCGAACTGTTCCGCGACCGCCAACCCGCCGCCGCAGTTCAGGTCCTCCGGACGCAGGGCGCGGTGTCCGACCACCACAGGCGACCGGTGGATGCGTGGATGGGGATGGTCGACGACTGGCTCAAACTGCGCGACAGCGGCTGCAGCGTGCTGATGCTCGCGACCGAGCGCCAAACTGTCGGCGAGCTCAACCGGTTCGCCCGCGCCCACCTGGTCGCTCGCGGCGACATCGCCCGCCGCGCCCGCACGTACCGGGCGCCCGACGACCGCCGCGCGATCACGCTCGCGGTCGGTGACGAGGTCATCCTGCGCCGCAACCACCGGTTGACCCAACCCGACGGGACCACGATGGTCGTGCGCAACGGTATGACCGGCCGCGTCACCGCCACCCACCGCAACCGGATCACCGTGGACCTCGACGCAGCGCACCGCGAACCCGGCAGACCCACACGCGTGACGGTGTCGGCCGGTTACGTCGGCGAGCACGTTGACCACGGCTACGCACGCACCGTCGACACCGCCCAAGGCGCCACCGTCGACTACAGCCTCTTCACGCCCTCCGCGTTGGCCACGGCCGAACGCGCGTACGTCGCCCTATCCCGCGGCCGGCTGACCAACCGCATCTACGCTACCCGGGGCCGCGCGTGGATCGACGCAATCGGCCGCGGACGCAACCACGCCTTCGCCGTCGACCAGTCGCCGGATATCGATCGTGGGCCGCATCGCGTCGCGCGACTTCGCGCGCCCGTACGACACCGTCAACAGCACGCGCCACTCGAACTCGGCCTATAGGCACCCCCTACCGACGTCCGAGCCGCCATCCTGGACTTGATGTAGCCGGGGCTGTGCGATGCCGCGCTGCTTTGGGTTGGAGCCGAGCACATCTCTGACTGACGGGCCGATCATGGCCCACGCTCGCGCCGCCACCGTGGCGGGCCCGCAAGAGGTCGGAGGTACGGTGCGGTCATGCCGCTGGTTCGCTCCCCTGAGATCGAGGCCGTGGTTCGACGGGTCCTGGTGGCGTGGAATGATGGGGACGCAGACACCATCGCCAATCTTTTCTCGACAGACCCTGGCTTGCGTGTCCTTGGCTTCGACCACGACGAGCGGTGGGCCGGTCACGACGAGTTTCTGAAGCTGTTCCGCAGGCAAGCGGTCGAGATGGTTGGCTGGACGCTGGACATCGACCACGTGGAGGGGTTCGAGGACGACGGCGTCGGGTGGGTGATCGCCCACACGACCATGACGACGCAGGCGGCCCGGACCCCGCTGCGTCACATGGCATCGCTGCGTATCGAGTCGGGGGTGTGGCGGGTTGTCCAGTGGCAGAACTCGATACCCGTGCCGAATGAGCAGATCTTCGGTGTCCCGCTCACCACGACACTCGACGAGTTGATGGCATCGCTCATCGATGATGATGTCCGACTCGAAGCGGTCGCCGGATCTGAAGGGACGTTGACGTTGGTGTTCACCGATGTCGTGGATTCCACGGGGTTGGCCGCGTCCGTCGGTGACGCCGCCTACGCCGAGCTGATGACCTCGCATGAAGTGGCGATTCGGAGGGTCGCAGCGTCGCACGGCGGATCGGTTGTCAAGGTCCTCGGGGACGGCGCGATGCTGACCTTCGAGTCGGCTCGAGCCTCGGTGTGTGCGGCCGTCGAGATCCGGCGGTCCTCGTCGGCGGCAGGTCTGCCGGTTCGGATCGGCATCCACACCGGAGAGGTCGTGCGAGCCGGCGATGACTTCCTCGGCATCACCGTCAACAAGGCGGCTCGGGTGGCGGCTTCGGCCGATGCCGATGAGATCATGCTGTCGGCCACCACGAGAGACCTCGTCGGTTCGATGTCAGGTCTGCGGTACGGCGAACCGCGCATGGTCGCGTTGAAGGGACTCGCCGGTGTCGATCAGATCGTCCCGGTGGAGATCGGTGCCGATTGACCCGACCGGCGACGTGGACGGTGCAGCCCGACACCACCGAGCCCACCGGCGCCATGTGATCGGAGGCCGCACCGTCGGGCAACCGGGGCTATGGGACGGTCTCAGCTGTATCGTTCGACGAGTGCGTTGCCGATCGAGGCCAGGTGGTCTCGCACACCCGGAGGACCAGTCAGGGGAGACACACGTGACCTCTGCGCACCCCCTACCGTCGGCGTCCGACCACCCCGCCACGTGGAAGTTCGGCTATCCGATTTACCACGTCGAGACCCGGCCGCAATGGCGATCATGGC
>DASUUK010000039.1 GCA_036374135.1 Euzebyales bacterium | reverse complement strand
GAACCCCTGACCTCTTCCATGCCATGGAAGCGCTCTACCAACTGAGCTATAGCCCCGGGAACGTCGGCCAGCCTACATCGCCTGACGCGACGGAGCCATCCCTGTGCATGGTCACGTCGGCCGGCCGTGGTCCGCAACCGGGGCGGTCGGCGGCGGCGCGTCCGCCAGACCGTGCACGAGTTGGGCGAGCAGTTCCACAAGCCGCTCGTAGCCGTCGCGGCCGAGCGACTCCGCGACGCGAGCGCGCACGCCACCGACCAGTTCGGCCGCATCGGCGTGAACCGCCCGCCCGTCGGCGGTCAGCTCGACCATCCCGGACCCTTGGGCCACGACGAGGCCGCCGGCCGCGAGGTCGTCAACGATGGCGTCGACGGTCGCGACATCGTCGAACCGGCGCAACGCCGCTGCGAGACCGGACCGCGATCTCGGCCCCTGCGCCAGCGATGCGAGCAGCTGCCAACGGCGTCGATCGAGGCCCGTCGCGGCGAGCGCGCTCTCGAACGCAGCGTCGATGCACGCATCGGCCTCCTTGAGCCACCAGCCCAGTGGACGGGATGGCCCGTTGTCATCCACGGTGAACCCTCCATGCCGACGGCATGCCGCCCGCGGCGACCGGCCAGCTTCGTGTCACGCCTGCGCGGTGTGGGCGCGCAGGTACACCGCCAGACGCCGGCGGACGGCCAGGCACGCGCCGATGACCACGATGCCCACGACCGCCAACCAGGTGCTGAGCTGTGAGTTCAGCACCGCGTCGGGACGAAAGTCGTGCACGGCGAGCGCTCCCCAGAACCAGGTCCACGTGCCGTACAGCACGACGAGGTAGCGGGCGTGGCGCCGCCATCTGCGGGCCAGCTCGAGCGCGACCATGGCCTCGAACGCGTCGTCGGGCTGTCGCCGTCGCCAGACCGCCATCGCGATCGCATGCCGTTCGACGGCGTTCAGGTTGCGCTCCCATACATGGTCCCACAGGCGATCGTTGAAGCTCACGGTCTCACCTTCGGCCGCGGTCGCTGCACGTCAACCGTAGCGGGCCGTCGGCGAGCCCTCACCGACACCGACGAGGTGCGCGGTGTCGTTGTAACGGTGCAGGCGTGACCCGTGGTCGCCTCGATGGAGCACGACGGTCCGCGAGCAGTTGTCCGGTCCGGCCAGTGCACGCTCGGCGACGATCGAGAGCCCGAGGAGTGCGCCGACGACCGCCCGCACCGGTCCGCCGTGGCAGAAGACGAGGATCGTGCCACCGTCGTGGGCCGCCGCCAACTCGTCGACCGCTGGAGCGACCCGCGCGCGCAGGTCTGCGACCGACTCAGCACCTCCACGCGGCAGGTCGGCACCGTCACGGATCTCGGCCATGCGGTCGCCGTCGCGTGCTACGACCTCGTGGGTGGTCAGGCCGCTCCACCACCCGACGTCGATCTCACGCAGGCGGGTGTCGGTCTCGAGCGGGAGCCCCAGCGCCCGCGCGGTGGGCGCGGCGGTCTCCGTCACCCGGGGCAGGTCGCTGCTGACCAGCGAACGCACGTCGTCCGCCCGAGCGGACAGGAACGCCGCGGTGGCCTCGGCCTGCCGATGGCCGAGCGCGGACAGCCCCGGTCCCTGCTGACCCTGCCAGCGGCCTTCCGCGTTCCACTGCGACTGGGCGTGGCGTATCAGCAGGATGCGATCGGCGGGCATCGCGGCGCCGGTCTAGGAGGCGGTCGCACCGACCTCGATGCGGGGGGCGTCGGCCCACAGCCGCTCGAGGTCGTAGTAGTCGCGCTGCGCCTCGGTGAACACGTGGACCACGACGTCACCGTAGTCGAGCACCATCCAGCCGTCGGGCGTGGCGCCCTCCCTGCGCAGCGGCGCCCGGCCATCCGCCTTGAGCGCGGAGTGGACCTCATCGGCGACCGTGTCGAGCTGCCGCGGGTTGCTGGTCGAGGCGATGACGAAGAAGTCGGTGATGCCGACCAGGTCGCCGACGTCGAGGATGACGACGTCAGTGGCCTTCTTGTTCTCTGCCGCGGAGGCGGCGTTGCGGGCGAGGGACTTCGAGGTGTCGGTGTCGACGGCGACCAGGGTCTGATTCTCCGTGTGCTCGGGCGTCGTGCACCACTACTCTATTCGCGAACGTGGCTGCTGTCGTATAGCCGGTACTTGCGAGCGAACTGCTCGACCTCCAGCGGGATGAGGTAGCGCACGGGCCGCCCCGCGGCGAACCGCGCCCGAACGTCCGACGACGAGATCGCCAGCGCCGGCACGTCCAGGATCCGCACGTGCCGGCGCAGTCCTTCGGAGTCCAACCGGCGCAGGTCGTAGCCGGGTCGGGTGGCCGCCACGAAGTCCGCGAGCGCGAGGCACTCCTCCGCGTCCTTCCAGGTGAGGATGCTCAGGATCGCGTCGGCCCCGGTGATGAAGTACAGACGATCGTCGGGCCGGCGCTCGCACATGAGGCGCAGGGTGTCGACCGTGAATGTGGGACCGTCCCGGTCGATCTCGAGCCGGCTGACCGAGAACGCCGGGTTGGCCGCCGTCGCCAGCACGGTCATCAGGTAGCGCAGCTCGGGCGACGTCGCGTGGATCTTCTGCGGCTGATCTCCCGCGGGGATGAACACGACCTCGTCGAGACCCAGCTCGGCACGCGCCTGCTCGGCGGTGACCAGGTGACCCAGGTGGATCGGGTCGAAGCTGCCCCCCATGATGCCGACGGCACCCGACCCCTCGTGGAGCTCCACAGGACGCCTAGGCACGCACCTGGCCGTCGCCTTCGACCACGTACTTGGTCGTCACGAGCTCGGTGAGCCCCATCGGTCCACGGGCGTGCAGCTTCTGCGTCGAGATGCCGATCTCGGCGCCGAATCCGAACTCGCCGCCGTCGGTGAACCGCGTCGACGCGTTGACCATCACCGCCGCGGCGTCGACGCCCGCGACGAACGCGCGGGCAGCGGCGCGGTCCTGGGTGACGATCGCCTCGGTGTGCAGTGTGCCGTGCCGGGCGATGTGGGCCATGGCCGCGTCGACGTCGTCGACGACCGCCACCGCCATCACCAGATCGAGGTACTCGGTGTCCCAGTCCTCGTCGGTCGCCGGCTGCGCGTCCACGATGGCGCGCGTGGCATCGTCACCACGTAGCTCGACCCCCTCGGCCTCGAGTGCGGTCGCCACGGTGGGCAGGAAGTCCGCGGCGACGTCGCGGTGGACCAGCAGGGTCTCGGCGGCGTTGCAGACGCTGGGCCGCTGCGCCTTGGCGTTGGTCACGATCCGCGTCGCCATGTCCAGGTCGGCCGCGCGGTCGACGTAGACGTGGCAGTTGCCGACGCCCGTCTCGATCACCGGCACCTGCGAGTCGGCGACGACCGCCTGGATGAGCCCGGCGCCGCCGCGCGGGATCAGCAGGTCGACGAGCCCGCGGGCGCGTCCGAGCTCCTTGACCGAGTCACGGCTCGTGTCGGCGACCAGGCCGATGAGGTCGGCCGGCAGGCCCTGTTCGGTCAGCGCCGCGCGCAGCAGCTCCGCGAACGCGGTGTTCGACCGGATCGCCGATGACGAGCCCCGCAGCACGCACGCGTTGCCGCTCTTGATCGCCAGTCCGGCGGCGTCGACCGTGACGTTCGGGCGCCCCTCGTAGACCATCGCGATCACGCCCAGCGGAACGGTGACCTGACGGACGTCGAGCCCGTTGGGCAACGTGAACCCCCGTACGACCCGCCCGAGCGGATCCGGTGCGTCGATCAGCGCGCGCAGACCGGCGGCGATCCCCTCGAGCCGTCCGGCGTCGAGGCGCAGACGGTCCTGCATGGCCGTCGACAGGCCAGCCGACGCACCGGCCTCCACGTCAGCGGCATTCGCCGACAGGACGACGTCGTGGCTCGCGTCGATCCGCTCGGCCATCGCTGCGAGCACAGCGTCGCGCCGCGCGGTCGAGGTAGCGGCCAGCGTCGGCGCCCCCGCCTTGGCCGCTGCGCACAGGGCGAGGACGTCGGACACCGTGGCCTCCTTGATGCTGCTGGGCTCGTACCTTGTTGCTCTGTCAGCATGGTACCGAGTGTCGGACCACTGTCCGGCGGACACGGTCCACCGCGCGGTGCGAAGATTGATCAGTGCACACCTGCGAGGCCGCCAGGAAGGAACGCCCCACCATGACCGACTTCGAGCAGGACCTGCAGGCCCGGCTGGCCCGCAACGCCGAGCTCGCCGCCGAACGCGCGAAGGCCGAGGAGGAGATGGACCGCGCGCGGCAGGCCGCCGCGGAGCAGGAGCGTCAGCGGCAGGCGGCCCTGGCCGAGGAACGCAACGAGCGGCACGCCACGCTGACGTCGGCCTGTCAGAAGCTCGTGGACCAGCTGAAGGCCTCGGCGCCCGACCAGTTCGTGGTGCGCACGGGATGGACGTCATCGGGTGAGGAGTACATCGCAAAGATCTCGACCCGGCAGCTGCGCCCCGCGCGCACGCTGTTCATCGAGCTCGACCGGGACGATGACGAGGTGCTCGCGCGCTGGACGACCGATGTGGGCAACACGATCGAGCTGTGGCGATTGCTCGAGGTCTCGCCCCAGATGCTCGGCCAGATGGTGCTGCAGGCGGCCGACCAGCAGCTTTGGGAGCGTGCGAGTGCTCCCCCGCCGTTCCCGACCAGAGGCTGACGCCCGCCCGAGAGCGTCTGCCCGCGACCTCGGCCGCCCACTCACAACGTGCCCACCCACCTGCGACGCCGTCGGCCATAGGTGACCCGGAATGAGCGTTGTGATCGAGAACCAGGCGCGGACCGCGAACGAACGACGGGGCCGTGCGCCGGGTGGGATCCTGCCGGCCGTCGTGATCATCGCGACCGGCCTGCTGGCCGCGACCGCGCTGCTCGGCGCGGTCGCGGGTGAGAACGGAACGTTGGGGATCGTGGCGGTGATCCTGCTCGCCGGTGCCGCCTTCGGCGCCATCGGCCTGTACTTGGTGCAACCCAACATGGCTGCCGTGCTGACGTTCTTCGGCGACTACGGAGGCACGGACCGCGCGCCGGGCCTGCGCTGGACGCCGACCGCCGCGCGGCCCGCGGGTCGTCTGCGTCCGCGGCGGTCCCGACCGGCCGGCGACGCGGATGACGCGACGGGCGGCGGCGGGGCCTGACGGTGCGGCGTCAGGCCAGCACCACCAGGGAGTCGCGGTGCACGACGGCACGGCGGTGCTCGGGCAGCAGGTCGCTCGTCGGCCGGCCCAGCATGTCACGCACGTCGGCGGCGTCGAACGTGACCAGTCCACGGGCGATCAGCTGGTGGTCGGGACCGACGACGTTGACCGCCGCACCCGGGGCGAAGCTGCCGTGGACATCGGTGATGCCGACCGCCAGCAGGGACGATCCGCGTTCGGTGAGCGCGCGGGCCGCGCCGTGGTCGACGACCAGCGAGCCCTGCGGTGACGTGGCGAAGGCGATCCACAGCTTGCGTCGTTCCGGACGGTCGCGGGCCGGGAACCACGTGCCGGCCGGGGCACCCGAGACGACCTCGGCGACGACGTCGGGGCGCCGCGCATTGGCGATCACGACGTGGGCGGCGCCCAGGGTGGCGATGCGGACCGCGTCGAGCTTGGTCATCATCCCCCCGGTCCCCACACCCGACCTGCTGCGGCCGATGACCGAGCCGTCGAGGTCGGCGAGGTCGTCGACGCGGTCCAGCGGCACCGCATCGCGCGCCTGCACCGGATCCAGGGGGTACAGGCCGTCGACGTCGGACAGCAGGACCAGCAGATCGGCCCCCAGCATGCTGGCGACCAGCGCAGCCAGGCGGTCGTTGTCGCCGACGCGCAGTTCCTCTGTCGCCACGGTGTCGTTCTCGTTGACCACGGGCACGGCGCCGAGGTCGAGCAGGCGCTCGAAGGTGTTGCGCGCGTTGAGGTAGCGGCGGCGGTCGACCATGTCACCCGCCATCAGGAGCACCTGCCCGCACGCCATGTCGTGGGTGGCGAAGGCCGCCTGGTAGCGGTGCAGCAGCAGGCCCTGTCCCACGCTGGCCGCGGCCTGCAGGCCGGGCAGGTCGGGCGGACGCGTGCGCATCCGCAGCGGGCCGAGCCCCGCCGCGACCGCACCGCTGGACACCAGCACGACGCGGACGCCGCTGCCGACCAGCTTGGCGAGTTGCGTGACGAGGTCGACGACATAGGCGCCGTCGAGTCCGCCGTCGTCACCCCGCAGGCTGTTCGAGCCGACCTTGACCACGACGAGCGAGGGTCGCGAGAAGCGCTCCACGGCGGATCAGTCGTCCTCTGCCGGCATCGGATCGTCGGGTGTGGGGGCGGGCTCGAACGTGAACACGTGATCGGCGATGAGCACGTCGTCGCCGGGTTGCGCGCCGGCGTCCGCGAGCGCCCGCTCGACGCCCGCACGCTCCATCCGCTCCTGCAAGTATCGCACCGCCTCGGCGTTGTCCAGGTCGCTCATCCGGACCCACCGTTCGACATGTGACGCGTCGACCCGCCAACCACCGTCGACACGGTCGACGCGCACCGACGGCGGCGCCTGGATCGGGCGCAGCACCGGCGCGGGAACGTCGCTGGCGGCCACCGGCGCGGGATCGACGCGTCGCGAGGCGGCGACGAGCTCGACCAGCCGCCAGCGCAGGGTGTCGACCCCCTCGCCGGTCACCGCGCTGGTCTCGATGACCTCCCAGCCGTCGTCGATCAGGTCGTCACGCACGATCTCGGCCGTATCGCGATCGGCGTCGACCTTGTTCAGGACCACCAGCGCCGGACGGTCGGCGAAGTGCAGGCCGCCGTGCTGGTCGCGGTCGTACGCATCGAGCTCAGCCAGCACGGTGCGCAGGTCGTCACGGGGGTCACGCTGCTCGTAGCTCGCGCAGTCGAGCACGTGCACCAGCACGCGAGCCCGTTCGACGTGTCGCAGGAACTGGTGGCCGAGCCCGCGGCCGTCGCTGGCGCCGGCGATCAGGCCGGGGACGTCGGCGACGACGAGGTCGATGTCGTCACCGACCACCACGCCGAGGTTGGGCGTCAGCGTCGTGAACGGGTAGTCGGCGATCTTGGGCCGGGCGGCCGACAGCCGGGCGATCAGTGACGACTTGCCGGCATTCGGGAACCCGACCAGCGCCACGTCGGTGACCAGTTTGAGCTCGAGCTGCACCCACCGCCGTTCGCCGGGCTCGCCACGCTCGTGGAACTTCGGCGACCGGCGCTGACGGGTGCGCAGCGCTGCGTTGCCGCGTCCTCCACGTCCCCCGCGCGCGGCGACGACACGGTCACCCGGCCTGGCGAGATCGCCCAGCAGATCGCCGTCCTCGGTCGTGACCACCGTCCCGACCGGCACCGCGAGCAGCACGTCGTCACCGTCGGCCCCGCGTCTGCGGTCGCCCTCACCGTGCCGCCCGCGGTCAGCGGCGCGATGGGGTCGGTGGTGGTAGTCGACCAGCGTCGCCACGTCGGGGTCGGCGATGACAATCACGCTGCCGCCCGTACCGCCATCGCCTCCACTGGGAGGACCGTACGGTTCGAACGGCTGCCGGGCGAACGCGGTGACACCGTCGCCACCGCGACCACCACGCACCTCGATGCGGACCTGGTCGACGAACATCAGCCATGCATAGCACACCGGGACGGGGTGGTCGCCCTTGGTGTGGCGGCAGGCTCACTCCAGCGTGCCTGCGCGACGATCGGCCCGGTGGCACGTTGCTACCCGACGGTGGTTCGACGCTGATCGCCACCGCCTGCGCATCGGTGACGCCGGGGGTGGTCAGACGGTCTCGACCTCGGCGTACTTGCGCGATCCCGAGGTGCGGAACGACACCGTGCCATCAGCCAGCGCGAACAGCGTATCGTCCTTGCCGCGCCCGACGTTGCGGCCGGGGTGGATCCTGGTGCCGCGCTGACGGACGATGATCGACCCTGCGGTCACGACCTGGCCGCCGTACCGCTTGACCCCCAGCATCTTCGGATTGGAGTCACGGCCGTTGTTCGAGGAGCCGCCGCCCTTCTTGTGTGCCATGGCCGATCCTTCCTAGACGTCGATCGCGTCGATGCGGATGCGCGACCGCTGCTGACGATGACCCGTCTTCCGCCGGTAGCCGGTCTTGTTGCGGTACATGAACACGGTCAGCTTGGGACCGCGCGTGTCCTCGAGGACCGTCGCGGTGACCGACGCACCGTCGAGCGCATCGGGCGTGGCGCTGACCTCGCCGTCGTCGCCGACGACCATGACCGGCGTCAGGGTGACCGTGCCGTCGTCGGCGGCGGTCAGCCGCTCGACCTCGACCTCGTCACCGACGGCGACGCGGTATTGCTTACCGCCGGTCGCGATGACAGCCTGCATGGTGTGCTCCTGTGATCCTGGATTGCTGCGTGCCTGGGCGGACCCGGCCGAGGACGGCCGTCGCCGCGTCGGAGTCGAGCGGTCCGGGCGTCGGGCGGACGCGGGTTGATCGTGTCCCGATCGCGGGTGAGCTGCACCGGCCAGAGGTTACTGCGGGCTCGCCACGACGAGCACGCGCGGACGTGCGGGCACCACTGTATGCTCCCATGCCCCACAGCGCCAACGCGAGGTAGCAGATGTCCGCGTCCGACGACCGGTACTCCATCGGCCCGATCGGCGCTGGCGACCGGGACGCGTTCGTGCGCGCCACCGGGCTGTCGTTCGGCGAGACGCTCGACGACGACGAGATCGCGCACCTCATCGCGATGGAGCTCGACGATCCCGCGCGTTCGCTTGCCGCTCGCGATGGCGACCGCATCATCGGCACGACCACGGTGCTCGACTACACGATGAGCGTGCCCGGCGCCGATCCGGTGAGCTGCGCCGGCGTGACCTCCGTCGGCGTGGCTCCCACCCACCGGCGGCGGGGCGTCCTGCGGTCCCTGATGCGGCGCCAGCTCGACGACCTGCACGCCGCGGGGACACCGTGGGCGGCGTTGTACGCGTCGGAGGCCGGCATCTACGGGCGCTTCGGGTACGGCGTCGCGTCGCGGTGCCAGACGTTCCGGCTCGACGGGCCATGGCGGCGGTTCACCGAGCCCGTCGTGCCAACCGGGGTCGCGCTGGTGGACGTCGCCGACGCCGCGCCGTTGCTGAGCGACGTGTACGAACGGATGCGCACCGACGTGCCCGGCATGATGTCGTTCGCCGAGGACAAGTGGCGGCTGTACCTCGAGCACGACCCGCCCGGGGTGCGCAGCGGTGGCTCGGCGCGTCAGGTGGTGACGTGCGGCGACCGCGGGTTCGTCGTCTACCGGATCAGGCGCGGCTGGGGCGACGCGGGCCCCGATGGCACCGTGCAGGTCGAACGCTGCATGGCCACCGACAGCGACGCCTGGCGTCAGCTGTGGAGCTACGTGTGCGGCCTCGACCTGGTGCAGCACCTCGAGGCGCACATGCGTCCCGTCGACGATCCGCTGCCGTGGTGGCTGGCCGAGCGACACAGGCTGGTGATCACCGACGGCACGTCGTGCTACATCCGCCTGGTCGACGTGGGCGCCGCGCTGTCACAGCGTGGCACCACCGCGGACACGGCGGTGGTGCTGGACGTCGCCGACACGTTCTGTCCGTGGAACACGCGTAGGTGGAAGCTGGCCGGCGACGGTGGGGCGCTGCAGTGCACGCCCACCGACGAGGCCGCGGACGCGGCGCTCGACGTCCGCGAGCTGGGCAGCCTGTCGCTGGGCGGCATCTCGCCGTACGAGCTCGCCCGCGCCGGGCTGATCGAGGCGCATCGGCCCGACGTGCTCGACCGGCTCGCCGTGCTGCTGGTCTCCCGCCACCCGCCCTGGAACCCGTTCGTGTTCTGATGCTGTCGGGCGTTCGACGGCATCAGAACCGGGCTGTCAGCGCTTGAGCGCCTTGTCGACGATCTGCGCGCCCCGCCCTTCGCAGCAGTCGCACGTCTTGGTGAACGTCTCGGTGAGCCCCTGACTGACGTTCTTGCGCGTCATCTGCACGAGGCCGAGCTTGGAGATCTCCATCACCCGCGACTTGGTCTTGTCGCGCGCGAGCTCACGCTTGAACCGCTTGAGCACTTCGTCACGGTTGGCCGGCACGATCATGTCGACGAAGTCGATGACGATGATCCCGCCCATGTCGCGTAGCCGCAACTGGCGGGTGATCTCCTCGGCGGCCTCCAGGTTGTTCTTGAGGACGGTCTCCTCGAGGTTCGAGTCGCCGACGAACTTGCCGGTGTTGACGTCGATGACCCACATGGCCTCGGTCTTCTCGATGATCAGGTACCCGCCCGACGGCAGCCAGACCTTCTTCTCGAGCGCGCGGCGGACCTGATTGGTCACCTCGTAGGCCGTGAACAGCGGTTCGTCGCCCGTGTAGCGCTGCAGCGTCGGGGCGAGCTCAGGACTGACGTCGCTCAGGTAGTCCGAGATCTGCTCCGCCAGGTCCGCGTCATCGCAGATGAGCTCGACGAACTCGGGTCCGTACACATCGCGGATGACGCGCATCGCCAGCTCGGGCTCACGGTAGACCTCAGTGAGGGGCTTGGCATCGGTGAGGCGCTGCTGCACGGTCCCCCAACGCTCGAGCAGACGCTTGACGTCGGCTTCGAGCTGCTCGTCGGTCGCGCCCGCCGCCGCGGTCCGCACGATCAGTCCGTAGCCCTCGGGCTTGATCTCCCGCAGCGTCTCGCGCAGGCGGTCCCGCTCGCTGTCGGTGAGCTTGCGGGAGATGCCGACCGTGCCGTCCTCGATCGCGAGCACGCAGAAACGGCCGGCCAGCGACAGCTGCTGGGTCAGGCGGGCGCCCTTTGTGCCCATGGGGTCCTTGGTGACCTGCACGACGACGGTCTGGCCGGGTTTGAGCGCCTGCTCGATGCGTGGCGCCTTGGACTCGACGTCCTCGTCGTCGTAGTTGACCTCCCCGGCGTACAGGACGCCGTTGCGGCCCTTGCCGATGTCGACGAACGCCGCCTCCATGCCGGGCAGGACGTTCTGCACGCGACCCAGGTAGATGTTGCCGACGTAGCTCTCGTTGGCCTTGCGCGTCACGTAGTGCTCGACCAGGTCACGTTCCTCGAGGACGGCCACCTCGGTCCGCTCACGCCCGACCGACACGAGCATGCGACGCGGAGGCCCCTCGGTGATCGACCGCCGGACCTCCTCGCTCACGCCCCGTCGCGGGGACGAACCCGACGGCCGCCGGCGTCCCTTGCGCCCCCGCTGCCTGCGTGAGCGGTCGGAACCCCCGTTGTCGTCCCTCGCGGCTCCGGCGCTGCCGTTGGAGTCGCTGGCGTCCTCACGGCCGCCGTCGCCGTCGACCGCGCTGGCGCGACCGCTGTCGCCATCGGACGCGTCGTCGACGCCACCCCCGCCGGAGGCGGCGCCGGCGCGACCGTCGTCGTCGGGGACACCGTCGCGCCCGGTCCCCCGCGCGCGGCCGCCACCCTTCCCACGACGGGTGTCCCCGTCAGCGTTGCCAGACCGTCGGCCGCGTCGGCGGCCCTGGTTGCCGCCGCCGTCCTTCGCAGCGTTGTCGCTGTCCTTGCTCGCGCTGGTGCCCCGTGAGGTCCCGCCGCTGTCGGTGGCATCGCCACGCGCGTCCTCGTGGCCTGCGGTACGGGCGCCGGTGTCGTTGGCCGACGACACCGAACCGCCGTCGTCGGATGCGTCATTCCTCGTGTCAACGGACCGTCGGCGGACGCGTCGGACCGACGTGGAGCGGGATGGTGACGCGGCGCCGCCGTCGCCGTCCGCCCCACCGCTGCGTTGCCGGGTGCGCTCGCCGCCATCGGCCTGGGCACCGCGGCCCCGGACGCGCACTCTCCGGCGGGCCCGCGTGCTGGTCTCGTCGGTCATCAGAATCCTTTGGATGTCAGTGTGGTCAGGGCATCGGCGCGGTCGGCGCGCTCGTGCGGCACCAGTGGCAGGACCTGCCCTGCCAGGGCCTCGCGCAGTCCATCGCCCTCGGGGGCCCCCTGCGCGATCCGTGTCACGAGCGCGGGCGCGTCGAGCGCCCGCAGGTCACCGGTCGCACACAGCGACTGATGCACCTCGGTTGGACGGAACGGTGGTTCGGTGTGATGCAGGACCACGCGCACGGCACGTCGGTGTGCGGCGACGAGGTGCAGTGCCGGCTTGAGATCGAGGCGCGTGGTGGTGCCCTTGCGTTCCCGGTCGACGGGGAGACGCTCCGCACGCGTCAGCGCTCGCACACCCGCAGCGAGCCCGTCGGCGTCGGCCGAAGGGTAGCGCAGCTCCCACAGTGACGCCTGCAACCACCGCGAGAGCCGCGGCGCGCCATCGGCGACAGCGGCGGCGTCGACGATGCGCAGGCCCTCGGGCGCAGCGGCGTTGAACGCCGCCACGGTCGTGGCGACATCGACGGGTACGGCGAACGTCAGCTCCACGTACTCGCCGATCGAGGCGTAGCCCAGCGCGAGGGCGTCGGGGAAGCTGACCTTGGGGTGGGGCGTGAACCCCTCGCTGTAGCCGATCGGCAGATCGGCCTTGCGCAACGCGCGCTCCCAGACGCGGCCCAGATCGATCGCTGAGATGAACCGGAGCCGGCCGTCCTTGGCGTATCTAGCTCTGACCCGCATGGAGAGGCAGGCGCGTGCGTCCCGCCGGCACGGTGGTGGTGCCGGCGCCGGCAGCGGCGCCATCGAAGTTGTTCTGATGTTCGAGTCCCAGGCCGGGACACACGCCGCAGTCGTAGCAGGGGATCCAGCGGCAGTCGTCCAGCGGCTTCTCGCGCACGGCGTCCTGCAGGTCCCCCCACAACCAGTCGCGCTCGAGCCCCGAGTCGATGTGGTCCCACGCCATGGCCTCGTCCTCGCCGCGTTCGCGGTGGCAATACCATGCGAGGTCGACGCCGGTGTCGGCGCAGGCCTGCAGCCAACGCCCATGGTCGTAGTGCTCGTCCCAGCCGTCGAACCGCGCGCCCAGGACGAACACGCGCTCGATGGCGTCGGCCACCCGCCGGTCACCGCGCGCCAGCAGGCCTTCGATGGCACCGGGCTCGGGATCGTGGTACCTCAGGTTGAGGTTGCGGTCGCTGGCGACACGCGACTTGATCAGGTCGAGCTTGCGCTGCAGCTCCTCGGGCCGGTCCTGCGCGCACCACTGGAACGGCGTGTGCGGCTTGGGGACGAATCCGCCGACGGAGACCGTCACCTTGTTGCGGCGGCCGTACTCGCGCCCGATCGCCAGCACCTTCAACCCGAGGTCGGCGATGGCGAGCACGTCCTCGTCACGCTCGGTGGGCAGGCCGATCATGAAGTACAGCTTGATGTGACGCCAGCCGTTGGCGAACGCCGTCTCGGCCGTCCGCAGCATGTCGGCCTCGGTGACCATCTTGTTGATCACGCGACGCATGCGCTCGCTGCCGGCCTCGGGTGCGAACGTCAGACCGGTGCGCCGCCCGTTGCGGATCAACTCGTCGGCGAGCTCGACGTTGAACGCGTCGACGCGGGTCGACGGCAGCGACAGGCTCGTCGCTGTGCCCTCGTAGGTGTCGGCGAGCTCGCCGCACATCCCGAGGATCTCCGAGTGGTCCGCACTCGACAACGACAGCAGCCCGACCTCGTTCAGGCCCGTGTTGGCCAACCCGTGGGCGACCATCGCCTTGACGGTCTCCTTGGAGCGCTCCCTGACCGGCCGCGTGATCATCCCGGCCTGGCAGAAGCGGCAGCCCCGCGTGCAGCCGCGGAAGATCTCGACGGCGTAGCGCTCGTGTACGGTCTCGGTGAGCGGCACGAGCTGCTTGCTCGGATACGGCCACTTGTCGAGATCGCTGACCGTGCGCTTGGGCACCCGGTAGGGCACACCGCTGCGGGCGGGGAACGTGCCTGCGAGCCGTCCGTCGTCGGTGTAGCGCGGCTCGTAGGACGCCGGCGCGTACGCGCCGTCGACCTCGGACGCGCGAGCCAGCAGCTCACGTCGCGACACCCGCCCGTCCGCATCACGCCGCAACGCCCCGATCAGCTCATCGAGCTCGAGCACGAACTCCTCGCCGTCTCCCGCGACGGCGATGTCCACGAACGGCGCGAGTGGTTCAGGGTTGAACGCGGCGTGGCCTCCGATGATGACCAACGGATCGTCATCGGCACGGTCCGCTGCCCGCAGCGCCAGCCCACCCAGATCGAGGCAGTTGAGCAGGTTGGTGTAGCCGACCTCGGCCGCCAGGCTGAAGCCGACGACGTCGAACGACCTCAGCGGCAGGTGGTTCTCGAGGCTGAACAGCGGAAGGCCGTGCTCCCGCATCACCGCCTCCATGTCGGGCCACGGCGCGAACGCGCGCTCGGCGACCGTGCGCCCGCGCTCGTTCAGCACCTCGTAGAGGATCTGGATGCCCTGGTTCGGCTGGCCGATCTCGTACGCGTCGGGATAGACCAGCAGCCACCTGCTGTCGGTGCACGCATGGTCCTTGACGACGATGTTGTCCTCGCCGCCCACGTAGCGGGCAGGCTTGCGCACCGTCGGGAGCAGCGGCTCGAGACGGTGCCAGATCGATCCGGGCGCTGTGCTGTCAGACATCGTGTGTCGTGGTGGCGGAGCGTCGGTGACGACGCGATGAACGCTTGGTTCGGAGTCTAGCTTCCTCGTCTCACATCGCCGTCGTGACCGCCGAATCACTGTGCGTGCACGCGCACGGCGCCCGGATGCGTCGACGCCCGGCGAGTTGCACCCACATGCGGACGCCTACGGTTCGACGGTCCCGGCAGGTTCGGCGATGTCCACCGAGTCACCGGCGGACGGCGCGGAGGGGTCCGGCGGCGGCGCGCCGCCGTCTTCCGGCGCCTCGGAGGCGTCGTCCGCGTCCGCGGCCGTGGGAGTCGCAGGCGGCGTCTCCTCATCGGTCGGCGTCGGCGGCGGCGCGGCCGTCGCCGGGCCGTCGACCGAGGGTGCGGATGACGCGGACGGGGTCGGCCGCGGCTCGTTCGCGACGCCGCGTACGCCCGATCCTGCATCTCGTGCCGCGCTGTCCTGCGCCGATAGGCGGGACTCGGCGCTACCGGCAGACCCGTCTCGTTCCGCGTCGCCCAGTGCGTCGTCAGCGACGGCCGGACGCGGCTGGTCAGCGGCTGCGATCGCGGCGGTGGGCGACGCGGCGCTGTCGGGCCCTGCGTCCGAGGCGCTGTCGATCGCGTCCGCCCGGTCGACCTGCGCGACGACCTGTGGCGGGGCGCCGTCGTCCTCGGCGAGCGCGACGGCCGCGTCCGTCGTGCGTCGCAGCGCGACCGTCGAGTCACGCACCTGTTCGAGCTCGGCGCAGCCGTCCGTCGCCGCACCGACGTTCCCGGTGCAGCCGCTCGTGGCCGCCAGCGCGTCCATGACATCGACCTGCCGGTCGGCGACAAGCTCGAGACGGCGCTGGAGCGCCATGCGATGCTCGCTGTCGGCGACCTCGTCGAGCGCCGTGGCGGCCGCCGTGACGTGCGCGTGCAGCAGACCGCTGACCTCGGCCACGACATCCACCGGCAGGTCCTGCACGACGAGGCCGTGCAACTCACCCAGGCGCACCGACGCCAGGTCGGTGTGGACGTCGGCATCCTGCGCGCCGCCGGACGCGAGCGTCACCCGCACGCGTTCCAGGCCGAGCTTCAACCTCCACAGGGGTTCGCCCGGCTGCGCGGTCGTCGCGCCGACGGCCGTCCCCGGCACGCCGATCAGCAGGAGGACGGCCACCATGCTGACCGCGACGGTGATCCTGGGGTCGGTGCGACGCGACCGCACGGGCGCGACCTGGGCCGGCTCGACGGGGCCGGGGTACCACCGTGCACGACGGGCCTTGGCACCCGGCCGCGCATGGCCACTCGTGCGCCGCCGCAGGTGGTTGGCGGGCATGGGCCGGCAGCCCTTCTTGCCGGTCCGCCGTTCACGGATCTGCGTCAGCGTGTCCTTGACCCCTCGACGGTAGCCGAGCGAACCGCCCAGCGCGAAGAACAGCGTCGCGAGCACCGCGACGACCGCCCAGGCCGCCAGGATCGCTACCACCCGCACTGCAATGCTCTCGTGATGTCCGGACCCTCCGGGGCCAGCAGAGCAGACCACCGTCTGTCACCGAGTCTTCACTCGTCTTACAGACTCTATGCGTCCGACGGCCGCTGTGTAAGTGCCTACGATCATTGTCGAGGTGTCCATCAGTGCCGTGACGCCGACACCAGGACGCGCTCGAGCGACTCGAACTGCTCCAGACACCTGCCCGATCCTCTGGCGACGGCCTCCAGCGGCTCGTCGGCGAGCGACACCGGCATGCCGGTGTCCTCGTGCAGCCGGTCCACCAGACCGCGCAGGAGTCCCCCGCCGCCGGCCACCACGATGCCCCGTTCCATGATGTCCGCCGCGAGCTCGGGAGGTGTGCGATCCAGCGTGCTGCGCACGGCCTCGACGATCGAGCTGATGGGCTCGGAGATCGCCTCGCGGATCTCGGAGTCGGTCACGAGCACCGTCGTGGGCAGGCCGCTGACGAGGTCCCGCCCGCGGATCTCCGCCTCCAGCGGCTCGTCGAGCGGGTGCGCGCTGCCGATCGTGAGCTTGATCTCCTCCGCCGAGCGCTCGCCGAGCATCAGCGCGTGGTGCTTCGAGAAGTACGCGACGATCGCCTCGTCGAGCTCGTCGCCCGCGACGCGCACCGACATGCTGGTCACGACCCCGCCGAGGGAGATGACCGCCACCTCCGTCGTGCCGCCACCGACGTCGACGATCATGTTGCCCGTCGGTTCGTGGACGGGCAGTCCGGCGCCGATCGCCGCTGCCATGGGCTCCTCGATGATGAACGCCGAGCGTGCGCCGGCCCTCACCGACGCCTCCTCGACCGCGCGCTGCTCGACGCCGGTGACGCCGCTGGGCACGCACACGACGACGCGCGGGCGGGTCAGCAGTGGGGGTCGCCGCCCGGTCACCTCGTGCATGAAGTGGCGCAGCATCTGTTCGGTCATGTCGAAGTCGGCGATGACGCCGTCCTTCAGTGGGCGGATCGCCGAGATGTGGCCCGGTGTCCGGCCGATCATGCGCTTGGCCTCGGAGCCGACGGCCAGCAACGAGCCGGTGGTCGTGTTGATGGCGACGACCGATGGCTCGGACAGGACGATGCCGCGCCCGCGGACGTAGACCAGTGTGTTGGCGGTGCCCAGGTCCACGGCGAGGTCACGTCCGAACAGCGTGCCTGCCCGCAGCATCCGCAGTGCCGATCCTCTCGCACTCCGACGTCGGTCGGCGACAGCATAGGACGCGTCGCGCTACAGCCCGCCGCACCGCTGCCGCGCAAGGCTCGTCCAGGCCGGGTCACCGACGATCACGTGGTCGAGCAGGTCGACGCCGAGGGTGGCTCCGGCCTCGGCCAGGCGACGGGTGATGCGTTCGTCATCGGTCGACGGCGTGGCGTCCCCACTCGGGTGGTTGTGTGCGACCACCACGGCCGAGGCCCCGAGCAGCAGTGCATCCCGGTAGACCTCGCGCGGAGCGAGGAACGTGTGCGAGGCGGTCCCGATCGAGACCAGCCGGGTCGCGATCACGCGATGGCGCGTGTCGAGCGCGAGCAGGACGCCGCGCTCGCGGTCATGGCCGCGCAGCAACGGTCCGACGACGTCGAGCACGTCGCCGGGTGCGTTGACCTGTGGACGGCCATCGGGCGGACCCGGGCGGAACCCGGGCTCGCCTGCGAGGAGCGGACACCCGTGCACCGTGGACCCCGATCGTCAGTGGACGCAGCGCATCGTGCGACATCACCGCCGACCGTGCCTGCGTGCCCACGCCGACCTGTGGACGAACGGCCGCACCCGCCGGAGTCAGCCGAAGAAGAGCTTGAGCTCGCGCTCCGCAGACGCCGGTGAGTCCGAGCCGTGGACGATGTTCTCGCCGATGATCGTCGCGTGGTCGCCGCGGATCGATCCCGGTGCGGCTTCGATCGGGCTGGTCGCACCCATCAGCGTGCGCATGGCGGCGATCGCGTCGGGCCCCTCCACCGCCATCGCGACGAGCGGCCCGCTGGTGATGAAGTCGACGAGCTCCGAGAAGAACGGCTTGTCGGTGTGCTCCGCGTAGTGCTCCTGGGCTGTCACCTCGTCGAGCGTGCGCAGCTCCAGCTGCGCGATGGTCAGGCCCTTGCGCTCGATGCGCGAGATGACCTCGCCGATCAGACCGCGACGTACGCCGTCGGGCTTGACCAGGATCAGGGTCCGTTCACTCATGATGTTCGTCGCCGTGTTCGTCAATGGGTTGGGTGACCGCGATCATGCTAGCTGTCGGGGGCCGCCAGAAGCTCCTCGAGGGGGTCGAGGCGGAGTGCGCGCCGTGCCGCGCCGACCGTCTGGGCACCGCCGGCCACGACGACGAGGTCCTCCGCCGTGGCGACGCCCGTCGCCGAGTCGATGGCGGCATCGACCGTGTCGGCTGACTCCGCTGGAAGTCCGAGCTCCCGTGCGGCGGCGAGCACCGCCGCCGGCGGAGCGGCGTTGGCCTCGGGCGAGGCCGTGACCACCACGTGGTCCAGCGCCGGGGCCAGAGCCTCGAGGAACAGGACCGGATCTGACCGACCCACCCCCACCACGCCGATGCGGTGGCGGACGGCGAACTCCTGCGACAGGGCGAAGCACAGTGCCGACGCGGTGGCGGCGTCGTGGGCGGCGTCGAGCACGACGCTCGCCCCGTCGGTGCGACGCACCACCTCGAGCCGGCCCGGTAGCCGCACGCGGGCGAACGCATCCCTGACGAGGTCGGCGTCGAGGCCGTGCGGCAGGCGATCGCCGGTCAGCAGGTCGACCGTGCTGAGCGCGACCGCGGCGTTCTCCGCCTGGTGTGCGCCGTGCAACGGCAGGTACACGTCGGACGTCCGCGTCGTGATGCCGACGAGCGACACCTGCTGGCCGCCGACCGCCAGCTCACGCTCGGACACACCCGTGTCGCTGCCCACGGTGTCGTTGCCGACGAGCAACGACGGCCGTCCGTGCCCCTCACCGAGGCGCGCGTGGATGTCGCACCGCGCGGTCGGTGGGGGCGCGCCCTGCGCGACGACGACATCGACGGGAGCGTCCGCGAACCAGGTCATGGCCAACGCGAACAGCACCTCGTCGAACGCCAGCGGTTCGGCGAACCGGGTGTCGACCTCGCGCAGGAACGGGTCGAGGTAGGCCAGCTGCTCCCGCAGCGCGTGCGAACCGATCGCCGAGCCGGCGATGCGGATGCGCTCGCGCAGGTCCTGCAGGTGCGACGTGGTGACCGTGCCGGTCGTGATGTTCAACGCGGTCAGCAGTGCCGCGACCATCGCCACGGTGCTGCCACCGCCGTACGGACCCTCGACCCAGATCGTCGTGGACACCTGATCCGGGCGGTCGAGCAGCTCCAGCAGGGTGCGCAGCCGCTCCGGATCGTCATCGCCGGCCGAGGGGCGGCGGGCGACCAGCTCGACGACCGGGTCGTCATCCACCGTGCAACGTCTGCAGCTGCGCGTTGATCCGCGCGATCGCGGCGTTCCACTCAACGACCTTGTCCCGCTCGGCCTGGACGACCGCCTCGGGCGCACGGGACACGAAGCCCTCGTTGGCCAGCTTGCCCTGCGCGCGGCCGAGCTCGTTGCGCGCCTTGTCGAGCTCGCGCTCCAGCCGTGCTCGTTCCTCGTCGAGATCGATGAGCCCCGCCAGTGACACGTACAGGTCGGCACCGTCGACCGGCACGCGGCCCAGCGGGCCGTCGACGTCGGCGACATCGTCCACGAAGCTCCACCCGTCGACGCCGGCGAGCCGCCGGATCCCGGGTTCGGCCACCTCCAGCACGGACCGGTGCCCGGGTTCGACGCGGGCCAGGACCGTGATGCGCGCGGACGGCGCAAGCGCATGGTCCGAGCGGAAGCGTCGCAGCTCGGTGACGGTCTCGGTCAGGGCCTGGAACTGCGACTCGGCGACGGGATCTCGTCGCTCGGTCATCGCCTCCGGCCACGGCGAGCATTGGATCGTGGTGTCGTCGTCGGCCTCGTGGAGGGTGCGCCAGATCTCCTCGGTGATGAACGGCATCAACGGGTGCAGCAGCCGCATCGCGCGGTCGAGCACGTGGCGCAACGTCCAGCGGGCGGCCCGCGCGTCCGCCGCACCCTGGTCGCCGTCGGTGCGCAGCTTGGCCAGCTCGAGATACCAGTCGCAGTACTCGTCCCAGGTGAAGTGGAACAACGCTCGGGCCACGCGGCCCAGGTCCCACTCGGCCATGGCGCGATCGACCTCGATCCGGACGTCCTCGAGCCTCGACAGGATCCACCGATCCTCCAACGCGAGCCCGTCGGGCGGCCGCGGATCATCGAAGTGCGCGTCGTGCGCCCCGTCGCCGGTTGCCAGCAGCACGAAGCGGGCGGCGTTCCACAGCTTGTTGGCAAACCGACGCGCGCCCTCGACCCACTCCTCCGCCAGTGGCGCGTCCTGCCCGGCCGTCGACGCCCGCAGCAGCGCGAACCGCAGCGCATCGGCACCGTACTTGTCGATGAAGTCCAACGGATCGATGACGTTGCCGAACGACTTGGACATCTTCTTGCCCTCGCCGTCGCGGACCATCCCGTGGTTGTAGACGACGCGGAACGGCACGTCACCCATCATCGACAGGCCGGCCATCAGCATCCGTGACACCCAGAACGTGTTGATGTCGTAGCCGGTCTCGAGCACCGCGGTCGGGTACCACGTTCGCAGGTCGGGCGTGTCGGTGGTGTCGCCGTCCCAGCCGAGGTTGACGAAGGGAAACAGCTGTGAGCTGAACCAGGTGTCGAGCACGTCCGGGTCCCGCTCGAGGCCGAGCTCGGCGACCTCCTCGTCGGTCGGGTCGGTGCGGCGCACGTGGATGTTGCCGTCGCGGTCGTACCACGCGGGGATCTGGTGGCCCCACCACAGCTGACGTGAGATGCACCAGTCGTGGAGGTTCTCCAACCAGGACAGGAACGACTTGGTGTTCCGCTCGGGGATGAACCGGGTCCGCCCGTCGCGGACGGCGGCGATCGCGGGCTCTGCCAGCGGCGTCATCCTCACGAACCACTGGTCGGACAGGCGCGGCTCGACGACGGTCTTGCACCGCGAGCAGTGGCCCACCGAATGCACGCGGGGCGACACCCCCACCAGCAGCCCCCGGGCGTCGAGGTCCTCCTTGACCTTCCGGCGGGCCTCGAAGCGGTCGAGTCCCTCGTAGGGACCGCCGGCCTCGTTGACCGTGGCGTCCTCGGTGAAGATGTTGATCGCCGGCAGGTCGTGGCGCTCACCGATCTCCCAGTCATTGGGGTCGTGCGCCGGTGTGACCTTCACGGCGCCGCTGCCGAACTCGGGATCGACGTGCTCGTCGGCGATGATCGGGATCTCGCGGTCGACCAGGGGCAGCAGCACCGTGGTGCCGACCATGTCGCGGTAGCGGTCGTCGTCGGGATGGACCGCGACGGCGGTGTCACCGAGCATCGTCTCGGCGCGCGTCGTCGCGACGACGACACCGTCCGAGCCATCGGTCCCCGGGTAGCGGAGCTCGGCGAGCTCGCCCTCCTCCTCGATGTGGTCGACCTCGATGTCCGACAGCGCGGTGTGGCAGCGCGGGCACCAGTTGATCAGGCGGTGGCCGCGGTAGATCAGTCCGTCGTCGTACCAGCGACAGAAGACCTCGCGCACGGCCTTCGACCGCTGCTCGTCGAACGTGAAGATCTCGCGCTCCCAGTCCAGTGCCGCGCCGAGCCGGCGGTGCTGGTGCTGGATGACAGGCCCGGTCTCGTCGACGAACTGCCACACGCGCTCGAGGAAGGCGTCGCGCCCCAGGTCGTGGCGCGACAGTCCCTCGTCGGCCAGCAGTCGCTCGACCACGTTCTGCGTGGCGATGCCGGCGTGATCGGTGCCCGGCAGCCACACGGCGTTGCGCCCGGACTGGCGCGCGTGGCGGATCATCGCGTCCTCCACGGCGGCGGTCAGCGCATGGCCGATGTGCAGGCTGCCGGTGACGTTGGGCGGCGGCAACGTGACGGCGAACGGTTCGCCGTCGTCGTCCGGCTCGGCGTGGAAGAAGCCCTTGTCCTCCCACCACTGATAGAGCCGTGCTTCGACCTCAGCGGGGTCGTAGGTCTTCGGGAGTGTTCTCGTCATGCTCGGGCCATCTCGTGTCGATCGGAGGTGACGGCCGGCCCGCGGTGCTCGGCGGCGCCCGCCGACGAGCGGAACGGATCAGTGGTCTGCGGCGCGATTCGTCCCCAGATCGGTGTGGCTCGGTGCTCTGGGACGGATCGGCCGTCAGCGGTCGGATTCGGCCCCAGGCGTGGCCGTCCGCGCCAAGGATAGGGCCCGCGGCGGTGGCGGGTGATGCGACCTGGATCTCATGTCCGGCGAAGCCGGTCCTGCACGTGCGTCGTGGAACCAGGCTTCGCGAAGCTACGCCGAGCGGCGGCGCTTGGGAGCCGGCTCGGCCCGCGGCACGAGCGTCGGGTTCACCCGCTTGCGTACGACCTCGCCGGTGATCACGCACTCGCCGACGTCGCCGCGGCTCGGCAACTCGTACATCGTGTTCAGCAGCACCTCTTCGAGGATGGCCCGCAGGCCACGGGCGCCGGTGCCGCGCAGGATCGCCTGGTCGGCGATGGCCTGGAGGGCGTCGTCGGCGAACTGCAGGTCGACCCGGTCGTAGTCGAAGAACTTCTGGTACTGCTTGACCAGCGCGTTCTTCGGCTCGGTCAGGATGCTCACCAGCGCGTCGCGATCGAGCGGCTCGACGCTGGAGACCACCGGCAGCCGTCCGACGAACTCGGGGATCAGGCCGAACTTGATGAGGTCCTCCGGCAGGACCTCGGAGAACAGGAACGACAGGTCCTTGTCGGCGTGGCTGCGCACGTCGGCGCCGAAGCCCACACCGCTGCGGCCGATGCGGCGTTCGATGACCGTGTCGAGGCCGGCGAACGCGCCACCGCAGATGAACAGGATGTTCGTCGTGTCGATCTGGATGAACTCCTGGTGGGGGTGCTTGCGGCCACCCTGCGGCGGGACGCTGGCGACGGTGCCCTCCAGGATCTTGAGCAGCGCCTGCTGCACACCCTCGCCCGAGACGTCGCGCGTGATCGACGGGTTCTCGCTCTTGCGGGCGATCTTGTCGACCTCGTCGATGTAGATGATCCCGGTCTCGGCCTTCTTGACGTCGAAGTCGGCCGCCTGGATCAGCTTGAGCAGGATGTTCTCGACGTCTTCACCGACGTAGCCCGCCTCGGTGAGCGCCGTGGCGTCCGCGATCGCGAACGGCACGTTGAGCAGGCGCGCCAGCGTCTGCGCCAGCAACGTCTTGCCCGACCCGGTCGGACCCAGCAGCAGGATGTTGGACTTGGCGAGCTCGACCTCGTCCTCGCGCTGCCCGCCGACGCGGATGCGCTTGTAGTGGTTGTAGACCGCGACGGCCAGCGCCTTCTTGGCGGCCTCCTGGCCCACGACGTAGTCGTTGAGGAACTCGTAGATCTCCACCGGCTTGGGCAGATCGCCCGAGACCAGCTCGGTGGCGTCGGAGAACTCCTCCTCGATGATCTCGTTGCACAGGTCGATGCACTCGTCGCAGATGTAGACCCCGGGCCCGGCGATCAGCTTCTTGACCTGTTTCTGCGACTTGCCACAGAACGAGCACTTCAGCAGGTCGCCACTCTCACCGAACTTGGCCATGTCGCTGGCTCGCTCCCTTGCCGCTGATCGACTCGGTCACCCTGCCGTCTGGGACGAGGGCTTCATCGTACTGGCCGCGTGGGGTCGGGCGAAACCGTTCCCGACGGTCAGGCCACGCGCCACCATGCACGCACGCACGTCCGACGGCGTCGTTCGGTCGCCTTGCACCTCCGACCACGCTCGGGCGCATGGCACTCGACGACCTGTCGGACCCCACGCGACGCGACACCCGCACGGCGTGCGAACCCCAGCCGGGGAGCCTGACGGCTCAGAACTCTAGCTGGCGGCGAGCTGAACTTCCTGCAGGCGACGCGACTGCAGCACGTGGTCGATGATGCCGTACTCGACGGCCTCGTCGGCGGTCATGATGAAGTCGCGGTCGGTGTCCTCGGTGATCTTCTCGAGCGGCTGACCGGTCTTGTCCGACAGGATCTGGTCGAGCAGGTCCCGGATGCGCTGGATCTCGCGCGCCTGGATCTCGATGTCAGATGACTGGCCCTCGGCGCCGCCGTGCGGCTGGTGGATGAGGATGCGCGCATGCGGCAGCGCGAACCGCTTGCCCTTGGTGCCGGCCGCCAGCAGGATCGCGGCGGCCGAGGCGGCCTGACCCATGCAGATCGTCGTCACGTCGGGCTTGATGAACTCGATCGTGTCGTAGATCGCCAGGGCGCTCGTCACCGATCCGCCGGGCGAGTTGATGTAGAGGTTGATGTCCTTGGTCGGGTCCTCACCCTCCAGGTGGATCAGCTGCGCCATGATCACGTTGGAGATTTCGTCCGTGATCGGCGTGCCGAGGAAGATGATCCGGTCCTTGAGCAGCCGCGAGTACAGGTCGAACGAACGCTCGCCGCGGTTGGTCTGCTCGATGACCATGGGCACCAGGTAGCTCATCGGCGACGAGGTGGACATGGGTGTCTCCTTGCGTGGTGCTCGGGCGCGTCTGTCGACACCCTAGCGCCGCGGCCGGGCGCCGGAGTGACCCGCGACGCCACCTGATCGCGGCCGGCGGGGAGGTCGTCAGGCGCGCGGTGTGTCGGCGGCCTCAGCGTCTTCCGCCGCGGCCGTGTCGACGGGGTCATCGACCTCGTCGACCACCACGGTCGCCTCCGCGTCCTCCGTCGTCGGATCGGCGTTCACGCCCGCGGCCGCGGACTCCGCTTCATCATCGTCCGTCTGCTCGGGCGGCGCGTCCGAGATCTCCACGCGCTCGAGGATGTGGTCGATCGTCTTGCGGCGGAAAGTGTCAGAGAACAGCACACCGAGGCGCTCGGGCTCGCGCATGAACTCCGCGAGCTGATCCGGGGGCATCTGCATCCGCTGTGCCTCCGCGAACAGCTGCTGGGTCAGGTCCTCGTTGGTGACCTCCACGCCGGCGTCGCGTCCGATGCGGTCGACCACCAGCTGCGCCCGCACGGTCGTGCGCGCCTGCTCGCGCAGCTGCTCGGTGAGCTCGTCGAGCGTCATGCCCGCGGCCGCCAGGTACTGGTCGAACGCGATCTGATGCCGCTCCGCCTCGCGCGCCAGGCGCGCGAGCTGGAACTGGAGCTCCTGGTCGACCAACGAGCGCGGCAGCGGGACCTCGACCAGCTCGCTGACCGTCTCGACCACCCGGCCGCGCAGCGCCTCGCGGGCGTTGTTCAGCTTGAGCTCCGCGAGCTGCTCGTGGACGCTGGCCCGCAGCTCGTCGATGGTGTCGAACTCGCTGGCGGTGATCGCGAAGTCGTCGTCGGCGTCCGGCAGCTGCAGTGCCTTGACGTCCTTGACGATCACCGTGAAATCGAGCTCCGGACCGTCGGCCTCCAGCGTGTCGGTGAACTTGACGATGTTCCCGGTTTCGCGACCGAGCAGCTCACGGTCCAGCTGCTGACCCGTGTCCTTCGGATCGTTGACCCGGTACAGCTGGTCGTCCATGCGCGCGTCGTCGACGGGCTCACCGTTGCGGGTGGCACTGATGCTCAGGACCGCCAGGTCGCCGACCTGCAGGGGCCGGGCGACGGTCTCGGCCTCGGCGAAGCGCTCGCGCAGCTGATCGATCTCCGCATCGACCTCGGCCTCGGCCACCTCCCACTCCGGGTGTGGCACCAGCACACCGGAGACGTCCGGGGCCTCGAACTCGGGCCGCACCTCCACCGTCGCGGTGAAGGCCGCATCGCTGCCCTCCTCGAACTGGTCGACCGAGTACTCGGGCTGCCCCACCGGCTCGAGCTCGGTCTCGCGCACCGCCTCGGCGAAGAACTGCGGCAGCGAGTCCTGCACGGCATGCTGAATGACCGCACCCTTGCCCAGCCGGGTCTCGAGCACCCGGCGCGGCACCCGACCCTTGCGGAAGCCGGGGATCTTGACCTCGTCGGCGAGGTGGCGGGCGGCCTCGTCGAGCGCCGCCTTGACGCGTGAGGGCTCGACGGTGACGGCGAGCTTGACGGTGGTGTCGTCGACACGTTCGACGCGCGTGTCCACTGGGGTGGGCCTTTCCACAGGATGGGGAGATCGTCGGGCCGCCGGCGGTGGAACCGGTCCTGTGGGCGTCCGCGCGACCGGGCTCCACACCGCGAGCGGTCAGCGCATCGTAGCCCGCGCGGGCACGCCCTGCCCCGCTCAGCCGGGATCGAGCCGTGCCGACCAGCGCGTGTGGCTGCGACGCACACACGCATCCCGAGGTGCTCGGAGAGGGTCGGCGTGCCCGTGCGCGGTCCGTTCATGGCGACGGTCGCGCGCCCGTCGTCGCGATGCGGCGCGGCCGCTGCCGGCCGTCCCAAGGCCGGCACCCGTCGCTGTGCCGCCGACGCTACGGTTGGCCCGGCCGACGATGGTGGAGCGACCGGCGAGGGGTCACGTGATGCGGACCGCACGACCCCCGGTGACGGTGGTGGGTCTCGACGGCGACGACACGCTGTGGCACAACGAGTCGATCTTCGCCGCGACCCACGAGCGCTACCGGGCGATGATGGAGCGGTACGTGCCGGACGTCGCAGTCGACGAACGACTGCTCGAGATCGAGCGGCGCAACATTGCCGTGTTCGGCTACGGCGTCAAGGGCTTCGCGCTGTCGCTGATCGAGACGGCGATCGAAGTCACCGCCGGGCGCATCGACGGGGCCGACGTCGCGGACATCGTAGGCTGGGCCAAGGAGATGCTGCGCCATCCCGTGGAACTGCTGGACGGTGTCACCGACACCGTCCAGGTGCTGTCGCGACGGTACCGGCTGGCGCTCATCACCAAGGGCGACTTCTTCCACCAGGAGTCCAAGGTCGCGCGATCGGGTCTGGCCGAGCACTTCGACGTGATCGAGATCGTCGCCGAGAAGGATCCGCTGACCTACCGCCGGGTCCTCGATCGCGCGGGCATCGACCCGGCGTCGTTCGTGATGGTCGGCAACTCACTGCGGTCCGACGTCCTGCCGGTGCTCGATGTCGGTGGCCACGCGGTGCACATCCCGTACCACCTCACGTGGCAGCACGAGCAGGTCGCCGAGCACGAGCACGACGGATCTGCCTACACCCGCCTTGGTGACATCCGTGAGCTGCCGGGCCTGCTCGCCGCCACGGACGCGTGAGCCCGTACCGCGTGCCGCCGGGTGCGGCAGGTGTGTCGCGTTCACCTCGCGGACAGGCTGACCACGTGCCCCGGACCGCGAGCGGTAGGCACACGTAATGGGCACCGCCGGACCGCGGGGCCGCCGACGCGTCGACAAGTGGTGACCCATGCGCATCGCGTGCACAGGATCCATCGCAAACGACTACCTCATGACGTTCCCCGGCCGCTTCAGCGAGCAGCTGGTGGATGATCAGCTGGAACGGTTGTCACTCAGCTTCCTGGTCGACTCGCTGGAGGTGCGCATCGGCGGGGTCGCGGCAAACATCGCGTTCGGCATGGGGCTGCTCGGCCACCGACCGATCCTGGTCGGGTCCGTCGGCCACGACTTCCCGGCGGAGCACGAGCAGTGGCTGGCGGACCACAACATCGACCTCGAATCGGTGCGGGTGTCCGAGACGATGCACACCGGCCGGTTCCTGTGCACCAACGACCGGGCCGAGAGCCAGATCGCGTCCTTCTACCCCGGCGCGATGGAGGAAGCCAGAGAGATCCGGCTGGCACCGATCGTCGAACGCGTCGGTGGTCTCGATCTGGTCGTCGTGTCACCCAACGATCCCGTCGCGATGGACAACCACACACATGAGGCCCTCGAGCTGGGCATCGACGTCCTGGCCGACCCCAGCCAGCAGATCGCCCGGCTCGACGGTGCGAGCCTGGCCCGGCTGATCGACGGTGCTGCGTACCTGATCGCGAATGACTACGAACGTTCTCTGATCGAGCGCAAGACCGGGTGGACCTACGGCGAGCTGCTCGACCGTGTGGGCGTCTGCGTCACGACGCACGGCCCAAAGGGCAGCCACATCGAGCGGGTCGGCAGCGACCGCATCGAGGTGGGGGCCGTGACGGTCCGCGAGGATGTCGAGCTCGAACCGACCGGCGCGGGCGACGGCTACCGGGCGGGATTCCTCTCGGGCCTGGCGTGGGGCCTGAGCCTGGAGCGGTGCGCACAGATCGGGTCCCTGCTGGGCGTCCTGGCGCTCGAGAGCGTGGGGCCGCAGGAGTACACCGTCGACGTCGACCACGCCCGTCAGCGCCTCGCGGACGCCTACGGCACCGACGTCGCCGACGAGCTCACGGACCTCCTGCCCGGCTGACGCGCCGCGGGGTGGACGCCGTCGCCGGACACCTCCGTCCGACGCGGTGTCCGGGCGCCGACGGACGGCATAATGCGCGCACCACGAGCCAGACATCGGGAGCCGCATGGGCGTCGACCTCGACACGATCCGCAGCGCACCGAAGGTGCTGCTGCACGACCACCTCGACGGCGGTCTGCGGCCGTCGACCGTCATCGAGCTGGCCGACGAGATCGGCTACACCGATCTGCCGACCAAACAGGCGGACGAACTCGCCGCCTGGTTCACGCGCGGCGCCGACCGCGGCAGCCTCGTCGCCTACCTCGAGGGGTTCACCCACACGGTCGCCGTGATGCAGACCGCTGACGCGCTCGAGCGGACGGCCGCCGAGTGCGCCGAGGACCTGGCCGACGACGGGGTTGTGTACGCCGAGGTCCGCTTCGCGCCCGAGCTGCACACCGAGATGGGGCTGTCGCTGGACGAGGTCGTCCGCGCGGTGCTCGACGGGTTCCGCGCGGGCGCCAGGGGCCGGGGCATCACGGTCGGCGTCATCGTGACGGCGATGCGCACGGCCGCGCGCTCGCGGGAGATCGCCGAGCTCGTCCCCCGCTGGCGCGACGACGGCGTCGTCGGCTTCGACATCGCCGGTGCCGAGGCGGGGTACCCGCCCACCCGCCACCTCGATGCGTTCCACCTGATCCAGCGCGAGAACTCCCACATCACGATCCACGCCGGCGAGTCCTTCGGGTTGCGCTCGATCTGGGAGGCGGTGCAGTTCTGCGGCGCCGAGCGGCTGGGCCACGGCGTACGGATCGTCGATGACATCGACACGACGACCGACCCACCGACACTGGGCAAGCTGGCGGCGTTCGTGCGGGACCGCCGAATCCCGCTGGAGATGTGTCCGACGTCCAATGTCCACACGCGGGCTGCGCCCTCCCTCGCGGAGCACCCGATCGACCTGCTGCGTCGCCTCCGCTTCCGCGTGACGGTCAACACCGACAACCGGCTCATGAGCGGCGTCACATTGAGCTCCGAGCTGGCGGCCGTGTCGCAGACCTTCGACCTCGGCATCAACGAGTTGCGCTGGTTGACGGTCAACGCGATGAAGAGCGCGTTCTGGCCGTTCGCCGACCGGCTCGCACTGATCAACGACGTGATCAAGCCGGGGTTCGCCGAACTGGGCGCTGACTGACCGCGGCGTCCGGGCGTCCCGGGGTCATCCGGGCGCTGCGAGGCCACCGCGGTCGGCGAGCGATCCGAATCGGACGTCACGGACACCACCGGCGGTGTCCGTCGTGTCCGAACCACATCGCCGGCGGCTGAACCACGGCCGGGTGGCGTATCGCGTCAATCCCGGCGCGATACCCTGATCGGGGCGCACGCGTGCCTCCGGTGGCGCCCGATCACGAGCCCGGCGCGCCGGCCCGCCGTCACACCAGCACACCAGAACACACCGGCAAGGAAGGCAACGTCGTGCACCACCGTCCCCAACTCGCCGCGTCCGACCACCGCGTCGCCGACCTCGGGTTGGCCGCGCTGGGCCGCCGAGAGATCGCGCTGGCCGAGGACGAGATGCCCGGCCTGATGGCGCTGCGTGAGCAGTACGCGGCACAGCAACCGCTCGCAGGCGCGCGGATCACCGGCTCGCTGCACATGACCGTGCAGACGGCGGTGCTGATCGAGACGCTCGCGGCATTGGGCGCCGAGATCCGCTGGGCGTCGTGCAACATCTTCTCGACGCAGGACAGCGCGGCGGCCGCCGTCGTCGTCGGCCCTGACGGCACCCCTGACGAGCCACGGGGCGTCCCGGTGTTCGCCTGGAAGGGCGAGACGCTCGAGGAGTACTGGTGGTGCATCGACCGGACGTTCGACTGGCCGGACCACGCCGGACCGACGCTGCTGCTCGACGACGGCGGCGACGCCACGCTGCTGGTCCACAAGGGCGTCGAGTACGAGAAGGCCGGTGCGGTACCGCCGGCGTCGGCCGCGGAGTCGGCGGAGGAGGCGGTGATCCTCGAACAGCTGCGCGCCGGCCTCCAGGAGGACGCCCAGCGCTGGACGACGATCGCCAGCGACATCGTCGGCGTGTCGGAGGAGACCACGACGGGCGTGCACCGGCTCTACCAGCGACGCAACGCCGGGACGCTGCTGTTCCCCGCCATCAACGTCAACGACTCGGTCACCAAGAGCAAGTTCGACAACCTCTACGGCTGCCGGCACTCCCTGATCGACGGCCTGAACCGCGCGACCGACGTGATGCTGTCCGGCAAGGTGGCGGTCGTCTGCGGCTACGGCGACGTCGGCAAGGGCTGCGCGCAGGCGCTGCGCGGTCAGGGCGCCCGCGTGGTCATCACCGAGATCGACCCGATCAACGCGCTGCAGGCGGCGATGGAGGGCTACCAGGTCGCACGGGTCGAGGACGTCGTCGAGACCGCCGACATCTTCATCACCGCGACCGGCAACCGCGACATCATCACGGTCGACCACATGGCCGCGATGAAGCACGGGGCGATCCTGGGCAACATCGGCCACTTCGACAACGAGATCCAGATCGCGGAGCTGGCCAAGCTCGACGGGATCACCAAGGTCAGCGTCAAGCCGACGGTCGACCAGTGGGTCTTCCCCGACGGCCACGCGATCATCGTGCTGGCCGAGGGACGGCTGCTGAACCTGGCGTGCGCGACCGGGCATCCGAGCTTCGTGATGTCGGCCAGCTTCTCCAACCAGGTCATGGCCCAGATCGAGCTGCACACGCGCCAGGAGGAGTACGACCTGGACGTGTACGTGCTGCCCAAGCGACTCGACGAGCAGGTGGCGCGCCTGCACCTCGACAAGCTCGGCGCGCGGTTGACCGAGCTGACCAAGGAGCAGGCGGTCTACCTCGACCGCGACGTCGAGGGCCCCTACAAGTCGGATCAGTACCGCTACTAGGCAGCCAGCCGGCCGCAGGGACGGTCGGCGCCCGGTCGACACGGCGGGGCCGCGCGCTCGACGGGCGCGGCGCGGGTCGACGCCGATGCAAGGAGCAGGCCGATGTCAGACCTGAAGTTGTTCACGTCCGAGTCCGTCACCGAGGGCCACCCCGACAAGGTCGCCGACCAGGTGTCCGACGCGGTCCTCGATGCGGTCCTCGCGGCCGACCCGGATCCGGCGAACGCACGTGTGGCGTGTGAGACGCTGGTCAGCACCGGCTTCGTGGTGGTGACAGGGGAGATCTCGACGAACAGCTACGTCGACATCGCGAGCGTCGCACGCAGGACCATCATCGACATCGGCTACGACAGCCCCCATGCCGGGTTCGACGGCAACACGTGCGGGGTGTTCGTCGCCATCGACGAGCAGTCGTCCGACATCGCCGGTGGCGTCGACAACGCCTACGAGGCCCGCGACGGCGACGCCGACGACGAGCTCGACGAGCTCGGCGCGGGCGACCAGGGCATGATGTTCGGCTACGCGTGTCGCGAGACGGACGCGCTGATGCCCATGCCGATCCACCTCGCCCACCGCCTGGCCGAAAGGCTCGCCGACGTCCGCAGGGACGGGACGCTCGGGTATCTGCGCGCCGACGGCAAGACCCAGGTCACCATCGAGTACGACCAGGGCCGCCCGGTGCGCGTCGCCCGCGTGCTGATCTCCACACAGCACGCCCCGGAGGTCGACGACAACGACGAGTTGACAGCCGACCTGGTCAAGCACGTGATCACGCCCGTGATCCCCGATCACACGCCGTGGGAGCCCAACGACGTCATCGTCAATCCCAGCGGCAAGTTCGTGCTGGGCGGTCCGAGCGCCGACGCCGGGCTCACCGGACGCAAGATCATCGTCGACACGTACGGCGGCATGGCGCGCCACGGCGGCGGAGCGTTCAGCGGCAAGGACGCCACCAAGGTCGACCGGTCGGCCGCCTACGCTGCGCGGTGGGTCGCCAAGAACGTCGTGGCCGCCGGACTGGCCGAGCGCGCCGAGCTACAGGTCGCCTACGCGATCGGCATGGCACAACCGGTGAGCGTCGGCCTGACCACGTTCGGCACCGAGACGGCCGACCCGGACGTGATCCTCGCCGCCGTGCACGAGGTGTTCGACCTGCGTCCCGCCGCGATCATCCGCGACCTCGGCCTGCGGCGGCCGATCTTCGCGCCGACGGCCGCGTACGGCCACTTCGGCCGGTCCGCCGCCGACTTCCCCTGGGAGGCGACGAACCGCGCGGACGCGCTGCGCCGCCTGGTCAGCTGACCGCCATGGCAGCGACCGCGCCGGCGGATCAGGCGTGGCGTACGGCCAGCAGGTAGGCGATGATCGACCGGCTCCCGCCGATGTCCAGCAGGTGCGCGTCGGACTGCGCCACGACCTTGTTGATCTGGGGCATCGCCTGCGCGAAGTGCTCGGTGATCGGGAAGAACTCGTAGTCGGCGACCTCGCATGCCAGGCCGAGATCGGCGAGCAGTTCCATCGTGCGGCGCTGCGACAGGATCGACAGGTGCAGCACGTAGGCGACGCCGTCGGCGGCCAACGCGTCGGGTAGCCGGCCGAGCATGTGGTCGACCGCGTTGCGACCCCAGTAGTCGAAGGGCCGGTGGCTGGTCAGCTGCCCGAACGGATCGACGGGTGTCTGATAGAGGCTGGCGACGATGACGTCGTAGCGAACCTCGGGCACCCACGGGTACAAGTCGATCGTCGCCGCGGTCATCCGGTCCGCCACGCCGTTGCGGAACGCGTTGGTCAACGTGTTGTCGACCGCCCGGGGATCCAGATCGATCGCGTGGACGTGTGCCGCGCCGTTGAGCGCCAGTTGGATGCCCTGCAGCCCGGCCCCGCACCCGACGTCCAGACAGCGCCGTCCCTCGCCGACGCCGTGGTCGAACAGATGGCGCCAGACCAGCAGCGATCCCTCGGTGGGCGCGAACACCCCCTCGTCGACGATGAGGTCCGGGAACTGCAGCGGATAGAGCCGACGGCCACGACGGTCGGTCCACTCGACCGGCTCCGGGACGGCGTCCGGATCGCGGGCGAACGGCGAGGGGCGGACCACCGAACCCGCTGTCGTGCCTTCCAGGCGCTCGCGCGTAGCCGCGATGTGCTCGGGACCGACCCCGCAGCACCCACCGATGATCTGCGCTCCCTCCTCACGCCACCGCAGCGCGAGCTCGGCGTACGCGGCGCCGTCGATGCCGGGGTCGAAGTACCAGCCGTCGTCGGTCAGGTACCCCAGGTTCGGGTACACGCCCAGCGGCATGTCGGTGAAGTCGCGGAGGTACGACACCATGCCGTCGACGTGATCGGGCGGGATGCAGTTGACCAGAAGGGCGCTGACACCCATCTCGGCGAACCTCCGGGCCGCGCGTCCGAACGTGTCGCCCTCAGGACCACCCCAGTGCTGTCCGAACACCCCGCACATGCCCTCGCGGCACCGTCGGAACGACAGCCAGACGACCAGCCCGGTGCCCACCATGGCCTCGACCGTCGCGAACAACGACGGGCGCACGAGCGACAGCGTCTCGAAGAGCAGCAGGTCCGGCGGCGCGTCAGCGAACGCCCGCGAGAGCAACTGCACCGTGTCCGCGGCGTTGGGGCCGTCGAGATCGGCGTTGAGCGAGAACGCCACCGCGCAGCGGCCAGCGGCGTCCTCGGCCGCGATGGCGTCACGCGCGACCCGGACGCCGCGTCTGGCGATGTCCATCCAGTGCACCGGCCGGGACGACGACCACAGGTCGGGACCGTTGTCACGCAGCGCAGAGGGCAGGCCCCACGTGTCGGTCGTGATCACGTCACAGCCCGCCGCCACGTAGCGGCGGTGGACGTCGCGCACCGTCGCCGGCTGATCCACGAGCGCGCGCGTCCCCCACAGCGCGTCGTCGCCGCCCAGGATCTCGGTGGCGCCGACGCGCGGCAGCTCGGTCGCGGTCGCGCCGTCGAGCAGCACGCAGGTGCCGTCGGCGATCAGCCGGGCGACGTGGGCGGCGGCGTCCATGCGTCGGTCGGCGGGGGCGTCGGTGCGCCGGTGACCGACCGCGGTCCCGCCGTGCACCGCCACGTCGTCTGCCATCCGTCGTCCCTTCGGTGACGTGCGCGCCCCACCATCATCGACAGCTGTCGAAACACAGGTCGGCGTCGCCGCACGCCGGTCAGCGTACGGCGCGCACTGGCCGTCCGGTAGGCAGGACGCCGGCGGCCGGGCCGGCATCGGCCACGCACGTCTCCTCTGGTCAACCGCCCCACGAGGTGTCGATGACGCAGAAGCGGTTGCCTTCGGGGTCAGCCAACACCACGAAGTCGGGGTCAACGGGATACAGATCCCAGTCGACGCGGGTCGCGCCCAGCGCGATCAGGCGTTCGGCCTCCGCCGCCTGGTCCGCGGCGTCCCCCGCGTACAGGTCCAGGTGCACCCGCGGGTGCTCCTGCACGGGTGTCTCGCTGACGCCGAGCGCGATGTGGGCGCCGTCGCCCGACGCGGGGACGAGGATGACGAAGTCGTCGTCCGGACCGACGGCCCGCTTCGGCACGTAGTCCAGCGCACCGGTCCAGAACGCCATCGCGCGGTCGAGGTCCTCGACGCCTACGACGACCGTGCCGACACGAAGCATGTGGACAGTGTCCCCGTCGGTCCCGCGACCCACCCAACAGGTCGAGCATGTGCATCGCCACGTTGATCATCGTCGGCCCGCCACCGCATCGCCGGACGAACCCGATCACCGACCGCGACGCACGTGAGGCAGCCATCGGGCTGCGGGTCGCTGCGCAGACCGCCCCGGTCACTCGTTGTCGATGCCTCGGCCACCCGTATAGCTTCTGGTCATGCACGTGGGGATCGCCCACCACCTGGGCTGGGCCGTGGCCGTCACGGCGTCCGCCAACCACGACGTCGCGGATCGCCGACGGATCGAACTCGTCGAACCCGGCATGCCGACCGCGCCCATCCACCATGAAGGCCGCCTGCTCGACGACGCTGGGGTCGCGGCGCTCGTCGCGCAGGTGCGGGCGTCAGCCATGCGGGCAACGACGGCGTCACTCGACGATCTCGGGGCCGCCGCACCGGATGGGATCGACTCGATCTCGATCCGAGCCTGGCCGTTGGACTTCCCCACCGACGTCGCCGTTCAACGGTGCGCGCCGTACGAGGCGCGGGCGGACTCCGTCATGTACCGCGAGCTCGTCGCCGAGGTCGCACATGCACGCGGCTGGACGGTCCACGTCTACGACGCCGGCGCGGTGGAGTCCCAGGCGATCGCTGCATTGGGCGAGCACGGCGAGGGGTTTCTGCACCGCCCGCGGGCGGTGCTGGGTCCGCCGTGGACGAAGGACCACCGACTCGCGTTCGCCGCGGCCATCGTGGCGGGCGACGGTCGGCACTGAGCCGCCGCCCGGCCGTTCAGCGCGCTCACACGGAGCAGCGAACACGTCGATGCATTGTTCGCGGCTGATGCTCGGCAGGGATGGAGCGACACCACGTGACGATCCCGCGACTGATGCTGACCCTGGTGCTCGGAGGGCGCTGCTGCCCACGGCCTGCACCGGCGCGGAGGCCACGAGCGCCATCACCGTCTCGGACAGCCGCGTCCCGGTGCCGCCGGGCCAACGGCGTCGCGTACATGACCCTGACCAATGAGGGCGGCAGCGACGATCAGCTCGTGTCCGCCGCCTCCGACGGCGCGGAGTCCGTCGAACTGCACATGACGACGACCGATGGCGCCTCGGCGACGATGCAGCAGGTCGAGGGCATCGATATCCCTGCGGGTGGCAACGCGGTGCTCGCGCCGGGGGGCTATCACGCGATGCTGATCGACGTGACCGAGGGCCTTGCCGAGGGCGACACCGTGGAACTCACGCTCACGTGCGAGCGGGCCGATGAGCAGACCATTGCCGCCGAGGTCGTGCCGGTCGGCGACGTGGCGCCGATGGGCGTCGTCGTTCAGTCAGACGCCTTCCTCCCGCGCCGTACGATCCTCGTCGCTCTGACGCCGCGTTCCGCGCGCGCGGCGTCGTTCCGTCCCGAGGTCGATATCGACGGCGACCCGACCCGAGTGCTGGTCGAGCAGATGGGCATGACCACGTCGCCAGCGGCGATATCGTCGAGACCGTGGCGGATCGCCACGAACGTGTCCTCGTCGGACAGGATCTCGCGGTCTCCTCCAACGCCGCATACTCGTCGACGGGCACGAGCACGGCCGACGGTCGACCGTGTCGGGTGATCGTCACATGCTCACGGCGGTGCGCGACCTCATCCAACAGATCAGCGAGCCGCGACCGCAGCTCCCGAACCGGCACCGTCCGACAGAGGAGTGCCAACCATGATCCTCCCGAAGGTCCGAGACACTCGTTTCGTGACGATTCGCCGCGGTGGGACCCTCACCGATTCGGATCACCAGCTCCTCGCTCTTTGGGCGGCATCGTGCGCGGAGCACGTCCTTGACCTCTTCGAGGCGGCTCAGCCTGAGGACCCGCGACCGCGTCGTGCGATCGAGCATGCCCGCGCCTGGGTGCGTGGCGAGGTCATGATGACCCAGGCTCGCACGGCGGCCGGCCATGCAATGGCCGCCGCCAGAGACCTGCGTGGGGCAGCACGGCATGCCGCGTACGCTGCTGGCCAGGCCGCCGCCGTCGCACACGTCGCCGCGCACGAGCTCGGTGCGGCCGCCTATGCGATCAAGGCCGCACGTGCTGGCGCGCCGGAAGGCCAGGGTGAGAGCGTCGGGCGACTCGAGTGCCGGTGGCAGCGTGACCAGCTCCCAGTGGCGATTCGTGAGCTCGTACTTGACGACCAGCGGTTGCGGAACGACATCTGCTGGTCGGTGTTTGACTGCTGAGAGCGCGTCGCGTCTGGGACATCGTCGGTCTCCTGGCGCCAGTGACCGAGCTGGTCGACGGCCTCGCCGTACGCCTCGACCGTGCGACTACTCTTGCGGTCAGATCCCGATCCGCGCCTGACGCAGCGTGACGCCGATTCGGATTCCGATGTTGCAGGCCGTCACCGTGGACCGCTCGTGTACGCGTCCCCTCGGTGGCGGATCGCCACGACGCGCACCGTCGACTCGTCGCGCAGCTGGTAGATGATGCGGTAGACCCCGACGCGGTACGACCGCAGACCGGTCAAGCGACCACGAAGCGCGTGGCCGATCA
>DASUUK010000038.1 GCA_036374135.1 Euzebyales bacterium | reverse complement strand
TTCTTCGACCTGGTCTTCGTGGTCGTCATCGCGCAGCTCGCCCATCGTCTCGCCGAGCATCCCTCGTGGTCCGGCGTCGGCTGGTTCGCCTTTCTCTTCTACGCGGTGTGGTCGTCGTGGATCAACGGGACGCTGTATCACGATCTCCATGCCACCGACGACGTGAGCGTGCGCATCTTCACGTTCGCCCAGATGCTCGCCGTGGCGGTCATGGCCGTGTTCGTGGGCGATGTGCCGGGTGAGGGCGCATCGGGGTTCGCGCTCGCGTATGCGGCGAACAGCCTCGTGCTGGTGATCCTGTGGTTCCGGACCGGGCTCCACGATCCGTCCCACCGACCGGCGTCGGTTCCCTACTCGATCGCCTACCTGGTCTCTGCTGCGATGTTCGTCGCGAGCGTCGGGGTCGACGCACCCGAACGCTACTCACTCTGGGCGCTGGCATTGGTGGTTGAGGTGGCGGGCCTCGTCACGGCGTTTCTCCGATGGACGCCGCCTGCCAGCCAGGGCGGAGACGCCGTGATCGCGACCACCCCATCGCTGATCGAGCGGCTAGGCCTGTTCGTCATCATCGTCCTCGGAGAGGTGATCGTCGGGGCCGTGAACGGCATGGCTGAGATCGAGCCGCTCCACGCGGATGGGATCGTCATCGGGCTGCTGGGCGTGGTGGTGGCCATCGGCCTGTGGTGGCTGTACTTCGATCTGGTGTCGCATCGCGCTCCGAATTCGCGCCGGACGCAGCTGTGGCTCTACCTCCACCTCCCGTTGGTGATGTCCATGGCCGCGGGCGGAGCGGGCGTCCTCAACACGGTCGAGCACGCAACCGAGCCTCTGCCCGACTCCGTGCGCTGGTTGCTGGTCGGCTCGCTTGCGACGGCGATGCTGTCGATCGTGCTCCTCGCTCGCACGCTCCAGGCGCGGCGCAGGTTTCCGGCGCTCTATCGGGTGGCGGAGACGTCGCTGCTGGCAAGCGTAGTCATCGCGCTGGCCGTCGGTATGACCGATTGGGGTGCCACTGCCAGCCTGACCTCGATGGTCGTGCTCCTGCTCGCTCCGGTGGTGGCGAGCATGGTCGTCTGGCTGACGTACGCCGACCCACCCACCATCGGCGATCCATGACCGCCGGCTGACGCGTCGACCCCGTGCAGATGAAGCGCGAGCGATCACCCACGTCGTCGGGCCTGATCGCCCTCCGCTGGTCCAGCTCGCCGGCCACCGCCGGACGCAGCGAGGCCACACCCCTGGTCGCGCCACCGACGTCACCTCCGACGTCGTGGTGGGGCGATCAGCGGGGCGAGCAATGAGCGGGGCGTCAACCGAGCGGCCGGCTGGACAGCGCCCGCGCGTCGCTCGGGTTGTCGGCAGCGTGCCGGCCCGACCGAACGCCGTCGCCCGGGCCGGCACGGACGCGGCAGCCGGGCTGACAGCTTCGACGCCACCCCCGGAAACGGCGGTTCCGACGGGACGGCCGGATCGGCACGGACAGGCTGCGGATGCGCCAACAGGCACGGTCCCAACGGCGACGTGCGCCGCGAACGTGAGTGGACCGACGCGCTGACCCCCCTGGTGCGACCGGCAGCGCGGGATGGTGACGTTCACCGGTCAGTGCCTGACGCACCGTGCGACCGTCCTGCGCCGCAGCGGCGCGTGGACCCGATCTCCTCGCAAGCCTCGATCAGCGAGCAGTACACGGCTCCGGCCACCGGTGGGGACAGCACGCCGCCGGTCACCGCCGCCATCGCCTCGTCGAGGTCGGCGAGTCCCCGTGCGGCGTGTCCGTCCTCGATCGCCGCCCGCCCCGCCACGGTGAGCCCCAGCGCGACGAGGTCGTCGTCGCGAGCCCGCTGGCCGACCTCGACGACCCCGTGGGCCGCGGCGCGCGCGGATCCGTGGTCACCGTCGACGAGCTCCAGGCGGTACGCCTCGACACACTGCAGGTAGCCGTGCTCGGTGGCGTCCGCAGGGAGCGCGTCCAGCAGCGGACCGCACCGTGCGCGCCAGCCACCGACCTGCGCGACGTCGCCACGACCCAGCAGGATGAAGATGATCCAGAACGCGCAACGGAGAGCCGCCCGCACCGCGTCGGTCGCGCGGTGCGCCTCGAAGGCGCGGATCAGCGCATCGACCGCCGTGTCGACCCGCCCGAGCAGGAAGGCCGCGGTTGCCAGTCGCTGCAGATCATCGGCGTGCAACGGTGCCAGTGCGTCAGCCGCGGCGAAGGCATCGAACGCCTCGTCCCAGGCCAGCCGCTCCACCGCCGCCCGTCCCCGGGCTGCGGACTGGACCTCCATCATCGGTGGATCCGCCCCAGTGCATCCAACGCAGCCACCGCGCTCCCATCCTCCACGCCCGGTCCCAGCCGGTCGACCCGTGCGGCCCGTGGGTCACCCTGCCCAGTGGCGTCGCCACCGTCAAGGCGGGAAGGCGCGGGCCGTGGGACCCCGCCGGCGGGACGCATGCTCGTACCGCATGGGTGATCTCACCCATCACCTACGTCGTCGAAGGATCCGCAGTGCTCCCGATGGCAGGCACCCGCAGCGTTCGTACCGTGTGTCACGATGAGGGCCGCATGCCCACCGGTGGAGACCATCAGGATCCACCCGACGGTCACCCCGCGGCCGATGATCCCGGCTCCGAAAGGTGCTGTCGTGACAGGTGCAGGCGAGCAGGTCGACACCGTGGTGATCGGTGGGAGCCAGTCGGGTCTGGCGGTCGGCTACCACCTGGCGCAGCAGGATCGCGACTTCGTCATCCTCGACGCTTACCATCGGGTGGGCGACGCATGGCGCAGACGGTGGGACTCGCTGCGGCTCTTCACGACGGCGCGCTATGACGGCCTGCCGGGCATGGCGTTCCCGGCGGCGCGTCATGTGTATCCGACCAAGGATCAGGTCGCCGACTACCTCGAGACGTACGCGGAGCGCTTCCACCTGCCGGTCGAGACGGGCGTCAGGGTCGACCGCCTCTCCCGGCGTGGGGAGTCGTTCGAGGTCAGCGCCGGCGACCGCACCTACACCGCGGCCGATGTGGTGGTGGCCACGGGCACCTACCACACACCGCGCATTCCGGACTTCGCCGAGCAGCTCGATCCGGCCATCGTCCAGCTCCACTCCAGCGCGTACCGCAACCCGTCGCAGCTCGCCAACGGTGGCGTCCTGGTCGTGGGTGCCGCCAACTCCGGCGCCGAGATCGCGGTGGAGGTATCGAAGACGCACCCGACCTGGCTGTCGGGACGCGATCCCGGTCAGGAGCCGACGCGCGCCGGGAGCGTGCCCGACAGGGTGCTCATGCCGTTCATCTGGTTCCTGGCCTCGCGTGTGCTCACGGTCGGCTCACCCATCGGGCGGAAGGTGCGCGACGAGTTCCTGGACCCTCCCCGCGGCATCCCGCGCGGGCGGGTCGGCCGCAGGGACATCGCTGCCGCCGGGATCGAGTGGGTCCCGAGGACGGCCGGCGTGCGCGACGGCTCGCCGACACTCGACGACGGAACGATCCTGCAGGTCGCCAACGTCGTGTGGTGCACCGGGTTCGTGATGGATCTCTCCTGGATCGACCTGCCCGTGACCGGTGCCTACGGTTTCCCGGTCCAGGATCGGGGTGTGGTGCCCTCCCAGCCCGGCCTGTACTTCATCGGCATGCCGTTCCAGCGCGCACTGAGCTCGGCGCTGCTGGGCGGCGTGGGACGCGACGCCGCGGACATCGCCGGGCACATCGCCTCGGGAGCCGCGGACCACACGATGGCCGCGATCTGACCCTGACGGCCCGAGGAGGACCACGGGCTGGACCGGTCAGGCCCGCTGCGTCCGCAGGTGCAGAAACAGTGGGATGCGTTGCCACCGGCGCTGCCGTGGTCTGCGGATGGCCTCGTCCGGCATCGCG
>DASUUK010000037.1 GCA_036374135.1 Euzebyales bacterium | reverse complement strand
CTGAATCGCTCTGGGTTTCGTAGAGGCTCTCGAGCTTGGAGACTGAGAGCCATGGCAACACAGCGCAGGCAGACGCACGAGAAGCCGACGACGCGTCGGTACACACCTGAGGAGAAGGCGCAGGCGGTCCGGCTGGTCCGTCAGCTGCGCGCCGAGCTGGGCACGTCCCAGGGGACCGTCAAGCGGGTCGCCGAGCAGCTGGGCTACGGCGTGGAGTCGGTCCGCACGTGGGTCCGACAGGCCGACATCGACGCCGGCCACGGGCCGGGCACCACGACGGCGGACGCCGCGCGCATCAAGCAGCTCGAGCAGGAGAACCGCGAACTGCGGCGCGCGAACGCGATCTTGAAGTCGGCCGCGAGTTTCTTCGCGCGGGAGCTCGACCCGCCACCGAGCAGGTAGTCGCGTTCATCGACAGCCACCGCGACAACACGACCGCGGGGCTGGTGTGGGGCGTCGAGCCAATCTGCGAGACGCTGCAGGTTGCGCCCTCCACCTACTACGCGGCCAGGTCGCGGCCGCCGTCGCCCCGCGCGCTGCGTGACGCGGTGCTGATGCCGATCCTGCTGGCGTTGTGGCAGGCCAACTACCGGGTGTACGGCGCCCACAAGTTGTGGAAGGCCGCCCGCCGGGCGGGGCATGACATCGGTCGGGATCAGACCGCCCGGCTGATGCGGCTGATGGCCATCCGTGGGGTGTCGCGGCGGCGGCGGGTGACCACCACCCGCCGCGACGAGCAGGCGGATCGCCATCCCGACCGGGTGGACCGCGAGTTCACCGCGGACCGGCCCAACGCGCTGTGGACCACGGATCTGACGTTCGTGCCCACCTGGGCCGGGGTGGCGTACGTGTGTTTCATCGTCGACGCGTTCAGCCGCCGCATCGTCGGCTGGCGCGTCGCCGGGCACATGCGCACCGCGATGGTCCTCGACGCGCTCGAGATGGCCCGCCGATCACGCGGCACGCAACTCGAGGGGCTGGTGTGCCACTCGGATGCCGGGTCGCAGTTCACCAGCGTGCGCTACGGCGAGCGGCTCGCTGAGCTCGGCGCGGTCCCCTCGATCGGATCCGTCGGCGATTCGTACGACAATGCGCTGGCCGAGACCGTCAACGGCCTGTACAAGGCCGAGCTCATCTACGGGCCCGAGCAGGGCCCCTGGCGCACCATCGAGGCAGTCGAACTGGCCACCCTGTCATGGGTGGCCTGGTACAACGAGCAGCGGCTACACAGCTACCTCGGAGACCTGCCCCCGGCAGAGTTCGAAGACGCCTATCATGCACCCAGCACCCCCAAGGTGTTGGTTGGAAACCAATAACCCGAGCCTCCAACAAACCCAGGGCGGTCCACGGCTCTGCCACCATGTCGTCATGGCTGCGGCCTTGCCTGATCGACGCGCCGACGGTGGAACCCACGGCAGCGCGACCGAACCATGAGAAGCTCACGCGGGAGGTCTGTATCAGCCGCCCGACCGTTGAGCGCGCCCGCACGACCTGCAACCGGCGGATCAAACTCGGTCGTGGTAGATGCCACCCGCCAAACGGTCGTTGACAAAGGCGCCAGTCAGATCGGACCGCAGTACCGGACGCTGCTCAGATTCCCAACAGCGGTGACATGTTGGAAATCTGTTGGTGGGCCTTACCTCCCACAATGCGAACCGCGTCGAGCTCATCGCAACGCCCGCCGTGCGGCTGACACGGTAAGGGATTGTCACGCATGGTCAACATCGGTTCGCACAGTGTCACATCACGTGGCTATGCGGCGGTGGTGAACGGACTGGCACGCGATCGATTGGCGTGCGGTCGAAGATGAGGTACGACGGCGGCGGCGGCGGATCTTCACGGCATCGCAGGCAGGGGACCTCAAGCGGCTCCGCAATCTGCAAGAGCTGCTGCTGCTGCGGTCCCGCGCGAGCGTGCTGTTGAGCAGCGGGGCGAGCCACCATCCTCCTGATCCCCGCCGCTTGCGTGACCGAGCCGATCTACCTTGAGCAAGGTCCCAAGCGTGTTCGCGTGCTCGCTGACGTGGCCCGGTTGGTGCCGCGTGGCGCGCGACGAGGACGCGGCCATCGCCGCGCTCGCCGACTACGCTCGCCGCTATGCGGCCGTGGCCACCGAGGCGGTCTGAGCTTTCCACCGGCGAAGGCCGAAAGCCACCAGATCGCTGGTTCAGCATCGCCGAGCGCGCTCCCGGCTCGGCCGTCACCGACTTCGGAGCCCCAGACGTGTCGCGTGCCTGCCGCCGACGCCGAGCCACTCGATGCCGAAACCGCGGCACGGCTCGCCGATCTGGTCGCCGCAGCCTGGCGCATGTTTGACCGCGTGGCCGCCAACGCGCCCGCCAAGCTGCGCAAGGGGCCAGGTGGTGGCGGGCGGGACCGCGACCAGATCGCCGAGCACGTCGCCGAATCCGAACCTCCTACGCTCGCAAGCTCGGCGTCCGCGACACCCCGAAGCAGTTCGCTGCGCCCGGCGGGCAGTAGGCCATGCGCAACGACCTGCTCGCCGTCCTGCGCACGCAAGGGCGACCCCCTGGTCGACAAGGGCTGGCCGCCGCGCTATGCGGCGCGCCGGATCGCCTGGCATGTGTTTGACCACGCCTGGGAAATCGAGGACAAGAGCACCTGACGAGAGCGAGTGAACGCCGACGTCGTGCGAGCAGTTGTGGTGACCCAGCTCAGCGGGCCGCTGGCGCGTTACGGTCGGGCAGGAGCGGCCGCGCTGCGCCTGTGGGCGCGGCGCGAGCACGCTGGGCTGGAGGTGCACGACGCCGGTCGGCATGTGTCTGAGGCGATGCGGGCAGCGACTGCCACGCGTCCGGATCTGGTGTTCGGTCCCTACGGCAGCGGGCCGGCCGTGGCCGCTGCCCGCGCGACACTGCGGCTGGTCTGGAATCACGGCGGCGCCACCACCCGGCTGGCACATCATCACGTGGTCAACGTTCCGGCACCTGCGGCGACCTACTTCCACGGCGCGCTTGAGGCGGTGCACGCCGCCGATCCTGACGCTCGAGGGGTCGCGCTGCTGCACGCCGACACCGGGTTCGGGCGGGAGGTCGCGGCGGGCGCAAGGCAGGCGGCGGCCAGGCTCGGCGTCGCCAGCACGGTTGTTGAGTCGCCCCGCGGTGGTGTGGCTGACGTGCTGCCACAGCTGCCGGCCGCCGAGGTGGTCGGGGTCGCCGCCGGGTTCCAGGACGAGGTCGCGGCGGCCCGGGCACTGGTGAACGACCGCAGCCGGCGGGCGGTCGTGCTCGTGGCCGCCGGCGTCGAGGAGGTCCTCGCGGCGCTCGGTGACGCACGCGACGGGCTGCTGGGTCCGGCCCAGTGGATGCCCTCGGCTGCGCCCGAGCCCGACGAGGGTCCCGATGCGGATTGGTTCGTCGATGCCTACCGCCGGGAGACGGGCACCGAGCCGCCGTACCCCGCCGCGCAAGCCTTCGCCGCCGGGGTAATCGCGAGTGCCTGCCTGGCCAACGCCGGCACCGCGGATGATCAGGCTTTGTACGCCTCGGCGTCGCGGTTGCGATGCACGACCCTGTTTGGCCCCTTCCGCCTGGATCCCGACACCGGCCTGCAGGCCGGTCATGAGGTCCTCACCGTGCAGTGGCAGGAGGGAGTCCGCAGGATCGTGTGGCCTCCGCACCGAGCCGAGCGCGAGCTGCGCTATCCGCGCGTCGGTCAGCGAGGATGAATCGGTGATGGGCGAGACCGCACGCGACTTCCACCGCCTCACCAACCACGACCCGGCGTGGCGGCGGCCACGTGATCCCCGGCTGGTACACGGCTTCCGGCCAATGCGGCCCGACCGCCAACCTCCGCAGTTCAAGACCTTCCCAGGCTGCGGGGCCACCCCGTTGCCCCGCGACCTCAGGCTTGGCGCCACGCCTGACGTCGGCATGGTTGGCAGCCTGCTGTTCCTCAGCGCCGGGGTTACCAGGGTCAAGGAGACCCTTGGAGGGCTGGTCTCCTTCCGCGCGGCCGCGTCGGCCGGCAACCTCGCGCCCGTGGAGCTGTACCTGGTCACCGGCGATATCGACGGGCTCGATCCGGGCATCTACCACTACCAGCCGCGCGAGCATGGCCTTGTGCGGCTTACCCGCGCGCCGTCCGATGCCCCAACCGCGCTGGTCTTGACCGGCGTGCCGTGGCGCACGGCGTGGAAGTACCGCGAGCGAGGTTTGCGGCATTGCTACTGGGACGCCGGCACCATGCTCGCAAACACCCTGACCGCCAGCGAGGCAGCCGGCTGTGACGCGCGCGTCGAGCTTGCGTTCGCAGACGCGGAGCTGGCCGCGGTCGTCGGCGCCGACGGCACCCACGAATTCCCGCTCGCCCTCCTCCGTCTCGGCGCGGCAACCACGCCGCTGCCTGAGCCGGCCGATGCACCCTTCGGCCAGCTCGCCGAAGACTCCCCGGAGTTCCCGCTCATCACCGAGACCCAGCAAGCCGGTGACCTGCACGAGGCCGACGTCGCGGCCTGGGCGCGGTCGTCCGCCGAGCTCCCCACCGCGCCGGCGCCCGCGGCCGGGGAGTGGACCCCGCATGGGCCCATCCCTGAGCTGATCCGCCGGCGCGGCGCGACGCGGCGCTTCGACCCAGCGCTGCTTGCCCCTCTCGGCCTGCTCACCGACGCGCTGGGGTGGGCAGCACGACCGGTCCCCGCCGACTTCCTGCCGGCTGGAGGCACACTGCTTGAGCACAACATCGCCATCCATGCGGTCGACGGCATCGCCCCGGGCCTGTACCGCTGGGGCACCGACGGACTCAACGCGATCCGGGAGGGCGACGTCCGAGACCTGGCGCGTGCGCTGTGCCTGGCCCAAGACCTCGGCGGCGACAGCTCATACACCGCGTTCCACTGCGCGGATGCCGACCGCATCACCGCGGCGCTGGGAAGCCGCGGCTACCGCGCCGCGCAGCTAGAAGCCGGCATCGTTGCTGGCCGGCTCCAGCTCGCCGCCTTCGACCACCGCTTCGGAGCCACCGGCCTGACGTTCTTCGACGACGAGGTACGTCGCGCGTTTAAGACCGAGGCCTGGCCGATGCTCGTCACCGCGGTCGGGGCTGCCGCATACCGCTCCAAGCCCGGCGGCCTGCCCGGCCAGCCGGCTCGCCTCTCCCCCACCTAGTCAGACGGCCTATCGGGTGCGAACACGCGTTGGTCACCGGCTCAAGGTCCGAGGAGAGCGCTGCAGGGACCACCGCCATGCTGTCCTCACGCCGGTATGCCTGTTCGCCAGTGGTGACGACGATCGCGTCGAGCAGGTCCTCTCCGATCTGCCGCTGGGGCCACTTGAGATGCTCCAGGTTGCGCCGGGCAGGTGAGCTCCTCGGGCACCGCCGGGTATCTGGCTGCGCGCGCCATCTGGAACGCCAGGTCGACCGCTACCCGGCGGTGATCGCACGCTGCCGGGACACGTCCGACGTCGCCGCCGCCCTGCGCTATGCGCGCTCGGCCGGCATGGCCGTCGCGGTGCGTGGCGGCGGGCACAACGTGGCCGGCCACGCGCTGTGCGACGGCGAGTTGGTGATCGACGTGTCGGGCATGCGCGACGTCACGGTCCACCCGGACAGCGGCCGCGCCACGGTGCAGGGCGGCGCCCGGCTGGGCGACGTCGACCGCGTGGCGGTACCGGCCGGTCGGCTGCTGCCGTCCGGCATCGTCACCGACACCGGCGTCGGCGGGTTGACGCTGGGCGGCGGCATCGGCTGGGCGATGCGCCGGCGCGGCCTGACCTGCGACCACGTCGAGGCCGTCGACCTGGTCACCGCCGACGGCGACCTGCTGACGGCCGACGACCGGTCCCACCCTGAGCTGCTGTGGGGCCTGCGCGGCGGTGGCGGCAACTTCGGCGTGTGATGCGGTTCCGATTCCGGACACACCCGTTCGCGCGCACCGCAGTCGCCGGGTTCGTCGTGTACCGCCTCGACGACACCGGCGTGCTGCGCGGCCTCGCCGCGTACGCCGCCGACGCCGTGCGGGACGTCCCGACGACCACCTTTCCTGCGGCTGGCCCCGGCCCTGCCGTGGATGCCTGCCGAGGTCGTCGGCACCCCGGTAATCATGGTCGGCGTCG
>DASUUK010000036.1 GCA_036374135.1 Euzebyales bacterium | reverse complement strand
ACGCTCGAGCACCGAGAACGACTCGCCGTCCGAGACGATGAACTGCAGGTCGCGGACGCTGGGTGTGCCCAGGTCGGGGAAGTAGACCTCCGTCAAGCGGCCGTCGTCGAGGGTGTGCCACACGCGGCTCTTGAGCGACTCGGCCGTGGCGAAGCCGTCCTTGTCGGCCTCGGTCCACGACGGTGGGTCGCCCGGCGCCCCGGGCGCGACCCCTGTCGCCAGAGGCGTGTCCGCGACCGCCGGTGACGCGAGCATCGCGGCGATCAGCACCGCCACAGTCGTCAGCGCGGTCCAACGCCCGACCTGTCCAGCCGTCGTTCCCATCCGGTCCTCCAATGCTCGCCACCCTTGACGAGGAACGCGCCTCGCCGTCACTTCGTCCTACCTACCGATCACCTGGAGCTCGCGGATTCCGGTCAGCTCGCCGCTGGCCGCCTGGGTGAGCTCGACCCGCACGTAGCGTGCCTGGACCGGGTGCGCCAACGTTCCGTCGGCGTCGAGCGGTGCGTCGCTCCACTGCGAGCCGTTGCGCGACACCAGGATCTGGTACGACGACGGTGTCGCGTCGGTCCACAGGATCGTGATGTCGCTCACCTGCATCCGTGTGCCCAGGTCGACCGTCGCGCTGCCCGTGTCCTCCGCCGGCGCCCAGACGGTGGCCTCGCTGCCGTCGACGGCGGCCTCGGCGTACAGGCCGGGCTCCTCCGACGTCGCCTGCGCCGGCGCGCACCGTGCGACGTTGTCGGTGGGGACGAGGTCCGGCCGCCGGGTCTTGAGCGTCAGCGGGCTGCCCGTGCTGACGACCTGCGTGCCCTGCGGCGACTCGACCTCGAAGGGCGCACCCGCCGTCTGGCGCACGGTCGTCTCGTTGGGTCCGACCGTGATGTCGAAGGTGCGGCCCCGCCAGTCGACGTCCCGCAGTGTCACGCCGCGACCCAGCTGCGGCGGCAGCATCGGGTCCAGATGCATCCGATCCTCACGCCACCGCATCCCCGTGAGCCCGTAGGCGAAGACCTGCCCGAAGCCCCCCTCGCCGGTCAGGAAGTTGAACGCCGGGCTGCCGGCCAGCGGGTCCTGCGACCCGGGCTTGTCGCCGCGCGCCTCGGCGAACTGCGCGAACGGATCACGGACGAATGGTTTGATCGCCCGCATCAGGTAGGTGTGGGTCGCACAGCCGGGCTCGCCGATGGCGGCAGCGTCGATCGCGTGCACCGAATCCGTCATCGCGGGCCCGTCCGGATCGGTGCGCTCGGCGTAGAAGTCCAGGGTGTTCGAGGCGACCTCGGCGGACATCGGCCACTCCACGGGGTAGATCAGCAGGACCGTGTCGGCCTGCTTGATCAGCGACCCGTCGTAGCCGTCGTACTGCAGGAACACCTGCCGCTCGGTGTCGAACGGCATGCGCAGGTTGTCGGCGATCGTCGTCCACTGCGCCGGCGCCGTCTCCCTGAGGATCTGCGCGGCGCGGGTGGCGTTGCGCAACGCCAGCGACGCCACCGCGTTGGTGTAGACGCCGTCGTCGACGCCGTTGCTGTACTCATCGGGGCCAGCGACGTTGTTGATCGAGTACGTGCCGTCGCTGTTGGCGGTCACCCGACCCGCCCAGAACTGCGCGATGCCCTGCAACATCGGCCACCCGCGTGTCCGCAGCCAGCCGGTGTCACCCGTCGCCTGGAAGTACTGCCACGCCGCAAGCGCGATGTCACCCTGCAGGTGGATCTGCGTGATGCAGTGCGGGGGATCGACGCTGTGGCACTCGGTCTTGAGGTCACCATTGCTGGCGCTGTTCCAGGGATAGAACGTGCCCTGGTAGCCGAGCTCCGAGGCGTTGTCGCGAGCCTCCGGTAGCGTCCGATACCGATATTCCAGCACCGAGGCGGCGACGTCGGGGTACAGCGCCAGCAACGTCGGGAACATCCACGTCTCGGCGTCCCAGAAGATCAGGCCGGCATAGTTGTCGCTGGTCAGGCCGACCGGACTGATGCTGTCGTCCTCACCCTCGCGGATGTTCGACAGCAATCCGTACAACCCCGCACGCAGCCACGCCTGCAGATCCGGACGATCCGGGATCTCCACGTCACTGCGCCACACCTCGTCCCAGCGTGCGACATGCGCAGCCAGCAGGTTCGACCAGCCCTGCTGCGCCGCGCCACGCGCTGCCGTCAACGCCGCCTGGGCCGGATCACCGCTGGTCAACGCTGTATCCACACCGACGTACTTGACGAACTCGTAGGTCTGCCCGCTCTTGGCCGGGAAGTCCAGCGTCTGGCTCGCGGTGAGGTCCGAGGCGGTCGTCGTGCGCTTGACGGCGGCACCGTCGACGCCCGCGCCCGGGCGCAGGGTCGAGGCGACGGTCCCAGCCGTGCCCTTCGTCTGCGCGGTGAAGTCGACCGCGACCGTCCCGTCTCCACGGTCCCCCGCACCCGCCGCGACCAACCTGCGCGCACCGGCACCGTCGATCACGTCGGTCACAGTCACCCGGCCGTTGAAGCGCGGTGTCACGGTCAGCCGCACCGCACCGACATGGGCATTGACGCGATCGGCGACGACGTCGTAGGTCAGGTCCACCGACCGCCTGCCGTCGCTGCTCGTCCACGTCAGCGCCGTGCGGATGACGCCACAGCGCAGGTACAGCGTCTGCTGGTAGTTCGACAGCCGCGCTGCGGGTGCCGTCGCGGTGAACGACTCACCCCCCGCGCCGACCTCCAGCGTCGACCACGTCGGGATCGCCGCGATCGCCTCGCGACCACCGGCCAGCTCAGGATCACGGGCGTACAGCCCGGCGACGTACGCACCGTCGTAGCGCGGCGTATACAACGGCCACCCGGTCGCCTCGCCAGTCGCGACATAACCCATCCCGGTGGGTGGCACACGCTGACTGAGGTAGCCGTTGCCCACGACCGCGTGCCGATAGAACGCCGTGTCGAACGTCGCGGTCGACAACACCCAGCCGGCCTCAGAACCCCCACCCGCCGGACACGGAGCGTTGGTGACGGCCTGCGCCTTCGCTTCCGGCGGCGACGGCGCCCACATCACCACGACGAGCACCAGGCAGACGGCCACCGCAAGAGGCGGACGCAGTCTGACCAACGCGCCCGACCTGGCAACGACTGCTGTCTGAAACGACTGCATCCAACCCACGACCCGGCCTTTCGCCGGCGGGCTCGCCCCCGCGACGCCCACCCCCCTCAGCAGATGCAGCAGTCTGAGCCGAACACCGACGGTATAAACCAAAGTCTTGAAACATCGGGTGTCCGTCGACTGTCGACGGAGCTCGGCCGCGGTGCCGATACATTCGGTCGTCGCCCGCGGGTGGTGCGGCAGTGGCCAACGGCACACCATGCGCGTCGAGCTGCACGACCTCGCCGTGACCCAACGACCACACTGGCCGCCATCGAACGGTCCGACTGGCTTCACCCGACTGCCCGGCGGCGTGCTCGGCCGCCTATCCGTCCCGGTCAAGCGCAGGTGCCGCGGAAGATGTTGTCGGGGTCGCACCGCGAGATCGCGGACCGCAGTCCAGGTAACAGCCGCACGACCGTGACCGGCTGGGCGAACGGTTCGCCGACCGCTGCGACCTGCTGACCGCGTCGCACGTCGGTCCCGGGGGAGGATGACGCCTGGTGTGCGCGTTGCTGGCCGGTCCAGCTGTCGCCGGGGCGGTGTCGGCAGCCGGTGACGATTGCGCTGTCGACGCCGCCCGTGGCACCCACCGACGCGCGCGTCCGCTGCCGCCGGGGCGAGTCGGCGACCGTCAGCGACGGCGCAGGCCACGCAGCCGATCGATCTCGAGCCGGCGCATCACGTCGGTCGGGGAGACGAGGCCGACCAGGCGGCCGTCCTTGATGACGAGTGCGACCGTCGGAGCAGTGGTCGGTGGCCACCGGCACACGCGGGGCGCTCCGATCACATCTGCCGTCGCTGGCGCACATGCTCCGCAACGGTTGCCGCGACGTCGTGCAGCGTGACCCCGAAGCGGCCGGCGACGTCGTCCGGATCGGTGTCAGTGACGCTGTCAGCGGTGAGGACGCCGACCAGGGCCGGGGTCAGCTGCGGCACGACGTGGGCCAGCAGCCGCGCCGCTGGCGCGGGCACGTGTCTGACCGTGACGCCGGGCGGGTTGATCTGCCGCACGAACCCATCGATTGTGGACACCGCCGGGCCGCCAACGTCGAACGTTCCGGTTGGCGTGGCTGGGTCCAGCGTGGCGGCGATGATCACGTCGGTGAGGTCGTCGACGTGGATCGGTGCCACCCGCTGTTGTCCGTCGCCGAGCACCCACACCGTCCCGCCCGGCCGGGTCCGGTACGTGGCGAAGCTGGGTCCGATGTCGTCCGTGTCGCCGTAGACGAATGTCGACCGCAGCGTCACACTTGCCACCTCGGCGTTGCCGACGAGTTGCTCTGCCCGCCCTTTCGTGTGCAGGTACGCATTGTCCGAGGCCGAGTCGGCGCCGATGTACGACAACAGGATCAGCCGCCGCACGGTGCTGCCGGCGATCGCCTCCAGGCAACGTTGCACCGTGCCCACGTTCGCCGCCTCGTAGGTGTCTGGCCGGCGCGGCTGCAGCGTTCCCGCCAGATGAACCACGGCGTTGGCATCGCGGATGGCGGCGGACCAGTTGTCGGACCGACCGAGCGGACGGACCGGGTTCGGCAGGCCGGCGAGCCGGCGGCGCAGTGCTCGGCCCACATGGCCATCCGCCCCGGTGATCGCGACGGGGCCCGCGAGCCAGTTGCGCGTCTCACGATCCATCGTCATGCCTGTGAACTCGTGCATCGGTGGCTGCGTGTGGGTGTTCGCCCGCCACTATCCATGGCACCCGGTCGTCACGAGGGGACCTTCGCCCCGCTCGTCCCTCCAACGAAGGGCCCGGACCCACCGTCCATGCCGCGGTTCTCTGGTGGGGAACGACGAGACCGGGAACGAGCATCGGAGTACACGTGATCGCGTGCGCACCATCTGCGACAGCGACGTCCACGGGCCGCCGGTTGCCGGCCTGGCCGGCCTGCTGCTGCTCGCACCGGCGGTCTCCGTCGCCGCGCGGGCGTGGACCGTTGCTGCCCGCCCCTGCGTGCTGCGGTGCACCCACCCGTGAGCTGATCGACATGGGCGCTCGGGACGGACTGCACCGGAATCGGCGCGGAGGCAGATGATGAACGACCGCGTGGACACCTACTCGGTGCGGCCGTTCCCCAGAATCCGCCAGGCCTACATCGACGTGCTCGAGCAGGGACGGCGGCGGCATCTGATCCACGGCCTGGTCGAGGCCGACGTGACCGCCGCGCGACGCGTGATGCGGGCGCGGGCGTCCGAGAGGCGGCCGCTGTCGTTCACCGGGTTCGTCGTCGCCTGCGTGGCGACGGCCGTGGCCGAGCAGCCGATGCTGCACGCGTACCGGTCGGGGCGCCGGCGACTGGTGCTGTTCGACGACGTCGACGTCAACACGGAGGTCGAGGAGACGCGCCCCGACGGCACGCGGATCGTCGCGTCGCGCATCATCCGCGGCGCGAACCGCAAGACGGTCGACGAGATCTCCGCCGAGATCCGTGACGCGCAGGGCGGCGCTGATGTGGACCGCCGCCGCTACCGGCGGACGCTGTGGTATCTGGCGCTACCACGGGTGGTACGGATGCTCGGTTGGCGGGTCGTGATGGGCCGTCCGCTGTGGTTCAAACGGTTCGGCGGGACGGTCGCGGTCAGCGCGATCGGGATGTTCGCGGCCGGCGGCGGGTGGGGGGTGCCACTGACACCGACCACCTCGATGGTCACGGTCGGGGGCATCTCCCAACGGCCTGTGGCGGTCGATGGCCACCTCGAGACGCGGGAGTATCTGAGCCTGACCGTCACCGTCGATCACGACATCGTCGACGGGGCGCCCGCCGCCCGGTTCACGCGGCGGCTGTGCGAGCTGATCGAGCAGGCAACCGGACTTGCGGAGCCCGCCTGAACCCGACGAACGCCGGCCAGCGTGGCCATGGTCAACGCTTCCGCGTCTCCGGCGCCTTGCGTTCGGGCCTGGGTGGGGTGTCCCAGCCGAGGCAGGGGCGGGTGTAGATCTTCGACCACCAGCGCTCGCCCTGGCCGGCGGGTCGCCACCCGTGCTCGACCAGCGTGTGTTCCAGCTCGTCGAGTCGTGCGCGCATTTCGTCGCCGTATGCGTCGTCGGGTCCGATGCGCTCGACCGGCAGTTGCAGTGGCAGGACCGGGAAGGTGCCCGACACCACGGTGAAGTCACCCCACCGCGGGTCGCCGCTGCGGGCCCGACCGACGAAGTGGTACGACTGCGTGCCGTGCTGGCCGGTCACGGTGGTCGCGATGCTGCGCAGCATCGACGTGTGGCCGGCGTCCTCGACGTCGATCTCCAGGATGTCGGCGTCGTCCGTCGTGCGGAACCAGCGCTGTGCAGCGTCATCCCACCACCGCGATCCGTCGTCGTCGTAGTGGCCGCGGCCACGAGGTGGTCCGTCCCGAGTCACGGTGTCGTGCCTGTTCATCGTGTGCTCCTCTGCTGGGCCGCGGCTGTCCCGCCGCGTGCGTCGGATGGGGGTGTCGATCGCGCGCGTTGCGCCGGTCGCGCCGTGAGCGCCGTGTCCGCAAGCACGACGTCGGTCATGACGTGATGGAAGCGCTCGGGTTCCTCAACGAACGGCCGGTGCCCCGACAGGTCGAATGTGGGCATGTGCTTGTGCGTGCCCAGCTCCGAGCCGCCGGGACCGCCGGCGAGGAACAGCAGTACCGGGTTGTCGACGTCGTGACCCCGTACACGATCCGCATCGCCACCGACGCACCCAGCGCGATCAGGTTCACCGTCGTGGGCGCGTCGACCGTCGGCCCGCTCGCTCCCATGCGCACGACCTCGATCACGGCGAGGAAGGTCGTCGGCGCGAGCAGCATCCCCAGCCTGACCGCAGCGCCGCGCCTGCGATCCAGCCGACCGCCAGCGCCAGCGCCAGCGCCATCGTCCCCACGGCCTCGGCGGAGGTGACCGGCCAGTGCGGTGTCCACACGCCCGCGACCAGTCCGGCCGCTCCGGCGGTCGCGACGCAGACCGCGACACCTCACCGTCGGTCGTCCCACACCGCGTCGGCGACGCGTACGCGAGGGCGCTGCCGTGCCGCGGGCTGGCGAACAGTCTCGCTCCCGCTCTCCCGTTCAGCGATTCCATGCATCGGCACACCGATCCTCCCCCTCCCCCCGGGGTCATCGACACTGTCGGTCGACGGCAATGCGGCTGCCAGGACCATGGCACGGGTGAGGCGAGCCGTTCGTCCCCACGCCGTCCAGGACACCGGAGTGCTCGGCGTCTCCTCGTGCGACGCCCCCGCGCGGCGACCCGTCACGTCCGGCCGTGCCAGGTCGGTCAGCCGCCGCGGGGTCGTGCCACACCTGAGCGTCAGATGGTGGAGTACCACGTGATGACTCGTGGTGTGCCCTGCCGACCCCAGACGGCGGCGCGGTGGTCGTCGGTCACATCATCCTGTGTTGTCGATGTGCTCATGGGGGCGCCGAGCTGTCGGCGGCCGCAGCGACACTTCGTACAGGCGCATGGTCCTTCCGCGGAGACGGTAGAGCAGATAGCTCCAGAACAAGCCCCGCGTGGGGCGTAGCAGGCGGAGGCGCCTGCGTTCCGCTCGCTGCAGTGGCCGCGCCGTTCCCGCGATGGTCGGGCCGGTGATGTCGCCGGTCGTGGTGCACGGCGCGAGAGTGACGCCACGATCGTTGGCGATGCGCTTTGCCTTGCCGCTATCGACGGCGGTGGTGAAGTAGGCGTGTTCACCGTCGACGATGATGCTGACCGGGGTCGGCACCGCCTGCCCCGAACGGCGGAAGGTCGTCAACAGCGCGGTGCCGGCCGTGGCGAGGTTGACCAGTTGTGCTGGCGTGTCAGTGTCGGCCATCGATCATCCTGGCGGTTGTGCAAGTCCCGCGACGAGCGTGTCGGCGAGCGCCTCGGCGTGCTCGGCCGGTACCAACGAGTCGGCAGCGTGCAGTGCTGCCGTGGTCGCTCCGACGGTGAGGGCGATGACCGCGCCCGCCGCCATGCGCGGTGTGATGTCCGGTCGCAGCTCGTTGTTGACGCGTGCCTCGTCGAGCACGGTCTCGAACGCGTGCAGCCACGCCCGGTAGCCCTCGCGGGTGCGGTCGCGCGTGGCGTCCGGCGCGTCGGACGGCGCGAAGAGCAGCAGCTCGACGGCTCGGCGGAACTGCGGGTCGGTGTCCAAGGCGGTGCAGTACGCGACAACGAACTCGCGCAGGCGCTGCAGTGGTGGGCCGTCGCCGGCCAACCCGGCCATGAGCGGACCGGTCACCTGGTCGACCTCGCGGCGCAACACGGTGTCGTAGATCTCAGCCTTGTCGGCGAAGTGGTGGTACAGCGCTCCGCGGGTCAGGCCGGCTCGCCCGGCGACTTGCCCCAGAGTGGTGGCGTTGTATCCGCACTCGGCGAACACGTCGCCGGCCGCGTCGAGCAGCCTGCGGCGAGTCTCCGCAGCTTCTGCGGCAGTGCGACGAGCCATGACCTTATCATACAGTCATGTATGTATGTTGCAGCGGACCTGTGGTGTTCTGCACACAGGAGTCCCGATCCGCAGGTGCACCACCGCCGTGGTCACCGCTTGGGCACCAGAGCACGCGTCTACCTCGTCACCGGCCCACACGTGCTACAGCAGCCCCTGATTGCGCTTCTCCAGGAGGAACGACAACACGAGGTCGTCTAGCAACCCATATCCGATGAGTCCCGAAGCCTACGGCGACAGGCGGATGCCTATCTGCGACACGACGCCCTCGATCGACTTGGCCAGCAGCGCGGTGGTGTCCTCGACGGCCTTGTGGTTTCGAAGAAGTCGGTGGAGAACAGGGAGGCGAGTTGTTGTCCGCCGAACACCTCCCCGCTGGCGTCGTGTGCCTTGACCCAGCTCCAGATGCGGATGGGGTCGACTGCGCTGCGAGCTGGCGCAGCGCCGGATCCGCTGATCACCAGTCGGTCGACGCGTTCCGCATTGGACCGCCCCCGGGGCGGTCCATGTCATGGAGTCCCAGGCCGTCCGCACGATGCGCGATGGGCTCGAGGTACTGCCGGCGTCCCAGCGCGACGTCACCGTCGGGGGGATCGACGCGGGAGCGAGCAGTCGACTGGGACCGTCAACGTGTTCCGTCGCGAGGGTGACTACTGGTCCGTCAAGTTCGACGGGGCGGTCGCGACGGCATCGCCGACCGTGCCGCCAGCGACCGTGGTAGGGATCGACAGGCCGTCAGCCGTGGATGCCGACGTAGGTCAACACATCGGCGAACAAGGACTGCCAGACATCCAGGGTGGAAACGCAATGGCTGCCGGACGTCACCGATCGACCTCGACGCGCAGCGGTGCCTGTCAGTCCTCGACGAAGCCGGTCGGCACGACGACGAGTCGACCGTCGGTCGGGTCTCGGGAGAACACGAGGATGAAGGACTCGCTCGCCCCGGCGGGGACATAGTCGACGTCTACGCGTGCCTGGTCGGCCAATCGGCCGTTCACGATCAGGCGACCGTCCACCTGGACGTTGGACGCTGCCGTCCCGCCGCTGTTGGTGACCTCGCCTTCAACGACGTACTTGCCGCTGCGTTCGGTGACGCGGGCCATCTGGGTTGACAGCTGCGGCTGCGTGTCGGGCGTGCCGACGGCCTCAATGACGAGCAGGGTCAGGATCACGCACGCGAACACGGCGCCGACCGCGGCGAGGGCCCACTCGGCCAGAGGTGTCGCCGAGTCGAAGGTGACCGGATCCCGGTCACCGCGCGGATCTTCGCCGGCGGGCGTGTCGGGCTGCTCGTCGCTGGTCATAGGATCAGCCGTGCCGCGGCAGCGCCCACGCCGGCCGGAAGACCCAGGACCACCGTCTCGACCGCGACGACGCCGACCGGCATCTGGTTGGTGCGTCCGAACGTCCACAGCAGCCCCAGCGAGACCAGCAGCGCGGTCGCGTACCCGGCGACGGTGTAGCCGTAGAACACCGACCACCCGGACGCCTCGGACCGGTGCTCGCCGCGGAACCCCACGAGGTAGACGACCGCGTGCATCACGAGCATCGTCAGGAGCGCGAGGAGTATGCCGCGGACCGGTCCTGCCACGGTCGCGATGAGCAGTACCTCCTCGGTGGGCGCCACGTTGAACGAGAACACCGCTGCGCCGATCGCCATCAGCAAGATCTCGGCCGGGTAGCTGGAGGACCCCGCTGCGCCCTTCGGCTCGGCGGCACCGAACTGTCCGCGGGCGATGACCGCACCGATGCTCGCGGGTACCGACTCGATGGCGATCAGCCCCACCATCTCCGACAGTGACCGGTCGGAATTCAGCAGATCGAACAATGCGAGCACCACGACGGTCGTGATGACCCCGACGCCATAGGCGACGAACCCGTCTGCGATGTAGTCGCGCCACGACATGCCGGCCGTGTCGCGGAACCCGAGGCTGCGGGCGAGCACGGTCAGCAGCGGTAACGCGCCACCCACCCAGACGGCGAGACGCAGCGGTGGCAGCACCATCCCGAACCGCCACATCTCCATCGTCATCAGGATCGGCAGCACGAACAGCAACGACCCACCGAACGCCCGACCGACGCCGAGGACCAGCTCACGCGACGTCGGCGCCCGCGCCGCCGCGGCGTCGGTTCCCTGTGTCATGCCCTACGTCCCTTCGAACGGGCGTCCCTCGGTGCTCGATCACCGTAGAGCCCCGTCGAAACCAGCCGACGCGTGCCGCCGGCCGTCAGCACTGAACTCGCATCGCCGAGCCGGTCGACGATCGTTCAGGACCGTCGATGCGGGCCCAGAGGTTGATGGACACCGATGGTCGTGGGAAGGGATCGATCCGAGTGGGATGCCGTGGATCAGGACGACCGGAGCGCCCGATCCCTGGGTCATCCAGCGCAGCGGCACGCCGCGGACCTCCACGGTGTGCGGCTCCATCTCGACTCCTGTCCGCTCGCGTGGGCGACGCGCACAGGCGCCGCGATGCCACGACGTACCCGTCGACACGTGACCCGATGCGAGCAGCTGTCGACTCGGATCCTCCACGACACATCGGGGCGCTCCCGTAGCCGGCGATCGTACGGCGCCGCACGTCGATGAGACAGGCGGTACGACATCGCGTCGAGACCGACACGCGCATCGCCATGGCTTGCATGTCGCGGCATGAACCGGGCACACCGGGATCGTATGCCGGCGGGGAGCGCTCTGGCCGGCACCGCCAAGACTCAGCTGAGATCGAGGAGGAGAACGACGCACGCAACGGGCGAGATGTCATGACCGGTGGCGCCGAATGCGTCGGTGAGAACGATTCGGTGCTGGACGCTGCGAAGATGATGGCCGACCTCGACGTCGGCGCCGTACCGATCTGCGGTCAGGACAACCGCTTGAAGGGGACTGGGCCAGGGCAAGCCGGTCACGATCGGCGCGGACGACTCAGTGGTGCTGGCGCTGGAGACGATGGCCGAGCACAAGGGTCCGACGGCTCCCAGTGATCGACGGCCAGGAGCTGATCGGAATCGTCAGCCAGGCCGATCTGGCGACCAACGTGGACGACGAGGAGACCGGCGTACTGGTCACGGCGATCTCGTCCGCCGACTGATCCGGCACCACCGCGCGTAGCAGACATCGCGATGCGCCCCGGCGCATCGCGATGCTGTCTGCTACGGCGGACTGACGGCCTCGCACGGCCCGCTGCGTCGGCGTCACGCACGGTACCCGCCAGTACCGCCGTCGCGGCCCAGGGTGATGGCGGGGAGTCGTGTCAGTGGTCGCGCAGCGCGTCGATCAGCTCGTCTTTGGTCATGTCCGACCGTCCCTCGATGCCGATCTCGCGCGCGCGGTCCAACAGGTCGTCTTTGGTCCAGTTCTCGTATGAGCCGCTGGTGCCGCCGCGTTTGCCGGCTTTGGAGCGGTCGGTGTTGGCGATGCGGGCGGCCTTCTCCTTGCTCTCGCCCTGCTCGCGTAGCTTCTCGTACTGTTCGTCGTCCTTGACGCTGGGACCGTGGTCTTTGGCCATGGCACTCACCTCCTCTGGCACGGTTGCCCGCCGCAACCGTCACAAACCAGCGATGATGATGGCGAACTGACGCGCCGGGGCCGTCCGCACAGCCTCGTACCGTGCGCGCCGCGCCGTTCGCGGCTGCTCCCAGTGTCGATCTGCTGTCGGCCCCCCGGTAAGCGCGGCACGGGTGCTATTCGATGAGGAATGAAGTGCCTGCAGGAGCTTGGAGTTGAGATGCCCGCTACCGAACGGATCGACGGCCAGGGGTTTCCGTGGCGAGACTACGCGGCTGGTCTGCGAACGGGGGTGCGGAACAACTCGTCGGCGTACGGCTACTCCGTGTTGGCGACGGTCGGCTTCGCGGCACTGAACGCGCGGATCGGGTCGCCATCGCTGAGTGATCTGTTCTGGTTCGTCGTCGGGGCCAGCGCCGGCTTCACCGCGGTCGAGGCTGCGGCGTCGCGGGGTTTCCGGGATGAGATGCGGGGTGACCGCAGCGACGTCGTGGTCATCGGCAGCGCGATCAACCTGGCGTCCATCGCGTCAGGTCTCGGCACGGTGATCGGCGTTGCGACGCTGGTCGGCGGGTGGATCGCGTGGCTCGTGGCGCCGTGCGCGGGCACGATCGTGTACCTGCTGGTGGTCGGCCTGGAGATGGCGTTCGCGCGCAGGGCGGAGGCGACACGCCAGGAGGACTGACCGCTTCCAGCTCAGGTTCCCGACGTGCCGTCCACGCCGCGGAGCGTCTGGTTGCGGGCGACTTCGCTGGAGAGGTCGGGGTCGAGTCGTTGTCCGTGCGTGACGAGGCTGACTGGCCGCTGCGCTCCAGGGTCACGGCGCGACCGGCACCTTCGGGTCCAGCGTGGTGGAGCGCCTCGTCGACGACGACATGGTCACCGGGATCGTCGGCGTCGCTCGCCGCCGCCCCCGACTGGTGTCCGCCCAAGACCCGCTGGGTGACCGGTGAAGTCCCCGTCGACGAGCTCGATCCGATGGTACGGGACGCCGATGCGGTGATCCACCTCGCGTGGGCCTACCAACCGACGCACCGTCCGCTCGCGACGTGGCGCAACAACGTGCTCGGGTCGATCAGGGGTTCGATGCCGTGGCGTCGGCGGGTGTGCCGGTCTTGGTCCACGCCTCGTCGGTGGGGGCCTACTCGCCGCGAGGCGACGGCCAACGCGTCGACGAGTCGTGGCCGACCAACGCGCTGCCGACCGCGGCATACGGACGCGAGAAGTCGTACGTCGAGCGGTGCTGCTGGACATCTTCGAACGCGACCACCCGGACGTCATGAACGTCCAATCACTCGACTCCACGGAACCCAAAGGTCACCCCACCAACAACAGGAGAGTCTGTGGACCTCCAGTTCCGAGGGCACCGACCCGCGACGATGGTGTGCCCAGGACACGCCCGGCTTGGCCGCGCCATCGACCGATGGAGGGCACACAACACATTCCACGGATTCGCGCCGAGCGTGGCGATCGCTGTCTTCGTGCACTCGAGACGCAAGGTCTGGACGTCCCGCACCGGCGTATCCGATGCGGAGGGACAAACCAGCGAACATCTCGAGTGGACAGCAGCACCGTCAATGCTGCGCTGCGCGGCGGAGTCTGTCGCCGCCCGAGAAATGGGCCGCCGGCGACACCACCCGGCTGAATGCAAAACGCCCCGCGGGGTCCGGACGGGGCGCCAGCAGGGCCGCTACTCGCGTGGACTGTCCGCAACCTTGCCGGCGCCATCCCGTCCGCAGGGGCTTCACACCACCCTACGCGTCGGCCAAGCCTGCAGCGTGGTCACCCGACCTCGACCTCCATCAACGCCTGCGCCAGCACACGCACGCCCTCGCGTAGGAAGTCCACGCCAGCGTCGTCGGTGTTGCGCGCGAGCTCCATCAGTTCCATCTTGGTGATCGTCACCGTGTCCTCCTCGAGACGTCGTTTGAGACCTTCGTCGTAGAGGATGACGCGGTGACTCTCGTTCAACATCACTGTGTGTGAGCAGCCGCCGGGTACTACCCCCGTAGGAGCTACCTACCGTAGAGCTGCTGCACCACCTGCTGGGAGCGTGCCCTGAAGCTGGAGGAGTGATCGCAATGTGAGTCGTGATCGTGACCGAGAGCATGCTCGTCGTCGCCTGCCGGTGTGAGTCCGGTCCGGGTAGTCGCCAGGGAGCCCGGTAGCAGGCTGGCGGCTCGGTTTGGAAACGGGTCGGGGTCGAAGCCCAGCGTCGAAAGCCCCTCGAGGGAGCAACTGAGCGGTCCACATGTCGCCGGCCTACCTGGGACTGATCAGTCTCAACGGCAGCGTCGTCGCGCCCAGACCCTGGCGTGGACTGGCTGGAGAAACCGAATGCCGGCGGTGAACGACGTCGGTGAGCCGTGTGCGGGAGAACCGCACACACGGTTCGACGGGGAGGGGCTGGAAACGGACAGGACACGGACCACGGTGGTGTGATGCTGAAGCCGACACGGGAAACCGTCTGTCCGGCCCGTACGCCGCCCGCCTACCGTCTGACACGGTCCTCACCGCGCCAGCCCTTCACCCAACCCCTACGGATGCCGGCCGAAGGATGCCGCGGCAGTACCTGAAATCAGGATGGCAGGCCTTCGTGAGCGCTCATGGCGGCCGATTGCCGCGGGCTGTGTTGATCATGACTGGCGAAGCGGCGCCTGCGCGTGGCGGTCACCGAGTTCGGCGCCGCTGGCGCAGTGCCAAGAGCGAGAAGACGGTCAGGGTGGGCCCGAATGCCCAATGGAACGCGGCGATGCCGACCGTCAGATTGACAGGGCCTCCGGCGGCGCGGGTCGCGGCGATGTCGTTGCCCAGGTTCAGCGTGGTGCCCGCGGTGAACGCGAGCCCGACCAGGCCGGCGACCGCGGTCCCGGAGGTCCCGACGGCGTCGCGTCGGGGACTGAGTGCTGCGGCGCCCAGCAGTGCGACCGGGAGGTACAGCGGTGGCGCAAACGCGGTCCCCTTGAGGGGCAGGTCCTGGGCTGGATCCCCGCCTGGTCGCACGCTGACGCCGTGTCGAAGCGATAGCCACGCGCCCGCGCAGAGAACCGGTACGTACACGGCCGCCAGGCGCCGGAGTCGCACTTCGTGGACGCGAGCGTCGTCGAAACTCGTGGCGGGAGCATGCGCTGGTCGTTGGTGGACCCGCCATCGGGAGTGCGATTCGAGCGCGCCGATGTCGCCGTTCATTGTGTCGTTGCCACGTCGACGCGTCCGTCCATTCCCATATGCAGGGTGCAGCGGTAGGCGTAGCTGCCAGGCTCGGCGAACGTGTGCTGGTACGAACCGGAGGCCAAGACCTCCGACGACCAGCCGTCGGCTACCACGTTGTGTGCCCGATCACCGTCGTTGAACGTCCAGGTCACGGTGGTGCCCGGCTTGATCTGGATGACCGGGGGGTCAAACGCGTCGTTCTGAACGGTGATGGCGTCAGTGCCAACAACTGGATCGCCGGCGGCAGGGTTGCCAAGCAGGCGGATGACCGTCGGAGCCGCGCCGACGAAGGCAACGACGAGCAAGGCCAGGAGCGCGAAGGTCACCGCGCGGCGGCGACGTCGGGGTGGCGCAGGGCGTGGGGTTTCCAGAAGTGAGGTCATGGGCCGACGGTAGGTGTCGGTGCCGTGCTTCGAATCCGTGATATGCCTGGTTCAGCTTCTCACGCCTCAGGACAGATCGAGGCGCATGAGCTGGCCGCGCGCTGTCACACCGAGTTTGGTGAAGACCTTGTGCAAGTGGTACTCGACGGTTCGTGGGCTGAGGAACAGCTGCGCCGCGATCTCTCGATTGCTGTCGCCTGCCCTGGCCAGGCGTGCGATCTGCAGCTCTTGCGGCGTCAGCTGGTGCACGGTGCTGGTGTCGCGGCTGCGCGCGGTCTCACCTGTGGCGCGCAGCTCGTGGCGGGTCCGCTCGGCCCACGGCGCGGCGCCGAGCCGCTCGAACGTTTCCAGCGCCGCCCGCAGTTGGGGCCGTGCCGCGCTGCGCTGTTTGGCGCGGCGCAACGCCTCGCCGTAGAGCAGCTGCGTCCGCCCGCGCTGGAACAGCCCGTCGGTCGCGGCGTGCAGCTTCAACGCCGCCTCGTAGTGCTCCACGGCGTCCCGACCATCAGACAGCAGTCCGCGGCAGCGCGACACCAGCGCCGACTCCGAAGCGCGGCCGGCCAGTTCCGACCACGCCGCGTACGCGGCGAACTGCGTTCGGCAGGCGTCCGCTTGACCGGACCGCACGGCTGACTCGACGAGGTCCGCGGTGTCCGCCAACCGCGCCGGGTGCTGCTGGTTGTCCACCTCGATCGGTGTCTGTAGGCAGACGAGCGCTTCGGCGGGACGGCCAAGCCCGAGCTCGAGCCGGCCCAGCGCCCAGCGGGCGCCGTAGGCGAGCATCAACGTGGAGCGACCCGCGCCGAGCTGCAGCTGCCGTTCGGCGGCCAGCGCCTGCGCCTGCGCCGCGTAGCTCCGGCACTCCGCCTCCTCGCCGCGGTCAGCGTGCGCGAGGGCTAGAGCAAACAACGCCATGGCGCGGTCGGCTTCCAGGCCCGTCTCCCGGCCGAGCCGCAGGCCTTCGGTCGCGTTGGCGATCGCCTCGGCGGATCGGCCGGCGATCGCATCCGGTACTGCGACACGGTTCAAGAGGCTGATGAGC